>NZ_JBEXUS010000004.1:0-160826 GCF_040614455.1 Nocardia sp. NPDC005978 | reverse complement strand
ATGGTACTGCACTCGACAGGGTGTGGGAGAGTAGGTCACCGCCGGAACATCATTCACAAAGACCCCCAGCTTCGGCTGGGGGTCTTTGTCGTTTCCGGGGCCGTTTGCCGGCGAATGGCGAAACGCGTTTCGCGAAGTCCCCGGGCATTCAGAGCGCGGTTGCATTACAGGTGGTTATGCCGCTGGCATAGACTCGACCGGTGCGCCTTGTAATAGCTCGTTGCCAGGTCGATTACGTTGGCCGTCTGACCGCCCATCTGCCCATGGCTCGCCGCCTGATCATGATGAAGGCGGACGGGTCGGTGCTGGTGCACTCCGACGGCGGCTCGTACAAGCCGCTGAACTGGATGAGCCCGCCCTGCTGGGTGGAGGAGCGCGACTCCGAAGCCGAAGCGGCGAAGCATCTCTGGGTGGTCACCAACAAGGCCGGCGAAGAGCTGCGCATCAGCATCGAGGAAGTCGAGCACGATTCCAAGCACGAGCTGGGCATCGATCCGGGTCTGGTGAAGGACGGTGTGGAAGCGCACCTGCAGGAGCTGCTGGCCGAGCACATCGAAACCCTCGGCGCGGGGTACTCGCTCATTCGCCGCGAGTACATGACCGCGATCGGCCCGGTGGACATCCTGTGCCGGGACGCGGACGGCGCCACGGTGGCGGTGGAGATCAAGCGCCGCGGCGAGATCGACGGCGTAGAGCAGCTGACCCGCTACCTGGAGCTGCTCAACCGCGATCCCCTCATCGCTCCCGTCACGGGCGTCTTCGCGGCCCAGCAGATCAAGCCCCAGGCGAAGGTGCTCGCCACCGATCGCGGAATCCGCTGTCTCACCCTGGATTACAACGCCCTACGTGGCACCGACAGCGACGAATTCCGGCTCTTCTAGGTTCCATGCCATGCCCCGCCGGAAGCCTCGCCCCAAGTCCTCCCAGGCGCGGTCCCAACCGGAACCGCGCCCGATCGGAGATGTCTTCGGCCGCACCGAAGACGGCCCCGGCGGCGACGACTACATAGTCCGCACCATCCCCGGAACGCGGGCCACCAAGCACTACCGCTGCCCGGGCTGCGATCACGAGATCCCGCCCGGCGTAGCCCATCTGGTGGCCTGGCCCGCCGACGGCGGCGAGGACGACCGCCGCCACTGGCACACCGGCTGCTGGAAGGGCCGCCACACCCGCGGCATCACCCGCCGCTGGTCCTAGCCCCGAAAAGCAGGGGCCATGATTCGATCGTGGCAGGCCACATCGCTCACTACGCTCCAGGTGAATTGAAGTGTTCGTATTTCACTGGGAGTTCGCTTGAGATCGAATCGAATCCGCTGGGTTCTGGCGGGTTGCGCCGCCATGGCAAGCCTGAACATGACGGCTCCGGCCGCGTCCGCGGAGGTTACCTCCTTGTCGATCAGTGGTGACCGCGCCGGGGAAATCAACGACTGGAACATCGCGGCCGTTACCGACGATTGTGCGCCGGTGTGGTTCTACGACAACGGGACATTGATATCGGACGAACCCGTAGTGCCGGTGAATCCCGGCTATGACTTTTGCAGGCCGAACAATAATTTTGCGAGTATCGGCTGGCTGCCGACCACCAAGGGTGTGCATCACATCGTCGTGGAACAACGCAATGCGGCTGGTCAAGTGGTGAGTTCGATCTCGGAGGACTACTTCGTGGAGAAGGTGCCCTGCAGGTCCGGGACGGGCAGCGCGTGCCAAATCGCCTCCGGCAGCGCATGAGCCGAAGCCAGGAGTCGATTGTGAATTCGAGACGAATTGTCCTGGCGGTGGCCGCTTTCGCGGGTATCGCCGCGTCCTGGGCGGCCGCGCCGGTCGCGTCCGCGGAGATAACGAGCATGAAGGTATACGGCCACTACTCCGGGATGTACGTCGTGCCGACATGGATGATCACGATCACCACCACCGACTGCTACCCCGTGCGGTTCTTCGACAACGGGACCCCGATTCCCGGCAGCTCGGTCAGCCGTCCGAACTGCGAACCCGGCGTATCGGCGCCGGTTTCGGTCTCCTGGTACCCGACAACCCGCGGGAATCACCACATCGTCGCCGAGCAGCGCGACGCCGACGGCAACGTAATCAACTCTCGGTCCGCGGATTTCACCGTGGACCAGATTCCCTGCCTGCCGGAGGACACCCTCCTCTGCAGCCTCGGCTCCGCCGACGGCGCCGGCGCCTGGACGGGCTCCTTCAATGGCGGCGGCAGCTTCCAGCGTCGCTGACCGCCCGGCAAGATCCCTGCCCGTCGGTCCCGAGGGTACGGGCATATCCCGATAGCTCCAGACGGCCTGTGGGCCCGAGCCGAGCTTCCTGTGTACCTCGGGTTCTGCTGACGGCACCGTCATCGGAGCCCGAATCCTGTTCACCTATACGGAGTTGTCATGCGTAAAGAACGAATCACTACGGCTGTGGCGGGATTTGCCGCTCTGGCCGCGATCTGGGCGGGAGCACCCGCTGCTTCCGCGGAAATAGTCGGCCTGGACGTCCACTACGACCGTATGGACGGCACCGAATTCCTGGTGATCACCGTGCAGACAACCGACTGCAATTCGGTTCAGGTCTACGACAACGGCAAGCCCGTTTCGGGCGGCCCGATTGTGCCGTGGAATCCCCCCTACACCCCCTGCACCCCCGGACTACATGAGGGGCGGATCGGGTGGGAGCCGAAAACCCTTGGTACACATCACATCGTCGTTGAGCAGATGGACGGCGAACTGAATGTCACCAGCACGATGTCCACGCACTTCAACGTGACCCGGATTCCGTGTGACAGGCCCATCATCGGCAGCACCGACTGCGCATTGACCTCCGGCAGCATCTGATTGCGGATATCGGCTGTCAGCGCGCCGGACCCGCCCCGCGCGTCCGGACGAGCCCCCATACATAAGGAAGACCGCCCCCGGACCGGGGGCGGTCTTCGTGCTTCGTTGAACGGGTGTCGCCCGGTCGGAGGACTAGCCGGAGATGTCGGCGTTCTCGCGCTCATCCTCGACGAGGTCGTCGTCGCGGACATCGAGGGCCTTGCGGTTGCTGGACTTGCTACCCAGCGAGCGGGGCTCGGGGGAGCCGTCGAGCAGTTCGCTCTCGCGGTTGACCGCGGCGAGCATGGCCGGCACGGAGTCGAGCTGGCCGCGAATGCCGAGCAGCTGGGCCAGGACGCGGCCGCGCAGCACGCGCATCTCCTCGGCCAGTTCCTTGGCGTGCGCGATCTTGCGATCGGCGGTGTTGGTCGCCGAGGTGATGAGGCGGTTGGCCTCATCGGTGGCGTCTTTGATGCGCTGGGCGGCCTCGGCGCGCGAGGTGGCCTCGAGCTCTTCCATGGCGCGGGTGAGCTTGGTGCGGCGCTCGGCCATGGTGACCTCGAAGTCCTGCTGCGCGGCCTTGCGCTTGGCCTCGGACTCCTTGGTGAGGCGATCGGCCTCGGCGTTGGCGGCCTCGACGATCTTGTTGGCCTCGGAGCGGGCGTTGGCGAGGGTCTGCTCGAACTCGATCTCGAGGGCTTCGCGCTTCTCCTTGGTCTCCGAGAGCAGCGACTCGTACTTGCCGCGCATCTCGGTCGCCTGCTGCTCCGCGATGGAGATCATCTCGGCGGCCTCGGCCTGCGCCTGGGCGCGGACCTCGGAGGCCTCGTCGGAGGCCAGGCGGAGCATGCGGGAGATACGATCCGACATGCCTTCGGCGGTGGTCGGCGGCACGGAGAGACGATCGACCTCCTTGCGCAGCTCATCGATCTCGTCGCGCGCGTCCTCCAGCTGGGCTGCCAGGTTGCGTGCCTGTGCTGCGGCGGCATCGCGATCGGTCGCGGTGACCCTCAGCTCGGCGTCGAAACGGTCGAAGTAGTTACGCACCTCATCACGGTCATAGCCCTTCCGCACGACGGTAAAGGGCAGCGCAACGAAGCGATTACGATCGGGCTCAGTGGACGACATGGCACACAAACTACAGCCTGTCGACCACTGATGGTGACCCGACCGCGAATGTTGTTACAGCCTCTTTAGGCTCGCGGAAGTCGGTACTAGTGGGTAGTTTTCGCGGCAGGTTCGACGAGTTCGACCAGCACACCGCCAGCATCCTTCGGGTGGATGAAATTGATGCGCGAACCGGCCGTGCCACCGCGGGGCTCGTCGTACAGCAAACGCAAGCCCCGTGAACGCAGATGCGTGGCGACGGCCTCGACATCGGTGACCCGGTACGCGAGCTGCTGCAGGCCAGGCCCGTTTCGATCGATGAACTTCGCGATGGTCGACGCGTCGTTCAGCGGAGCCAGCAACTGCAAGGCAACAGTTCCCGCCGGAGCGCCCGCATAGGACAGCATGGCCTCGTGCACGGCCTGCGCCTCGTTGATCTCGCGATGCGTCTCGACCATCCCCAGATTGTCCCGGTACCAGGCCACCGCCGTATCGAGATCGGGCACGGCGATGCCGACGTGGTCGATCGCGGTGATGTATTCGGTGGGGATGAATTCGGTGTTCTCGGTGGTGCTCACCCTGGCAACGGTAGCGCGCACCTGAGGAAGGTTGTCCGGGTCGGTCGGGTTACCTTTGAGTAGGGCTCCGATGGTTGGCGGAGCCACGACAATCGACGTAAGCGAGGCACATCGTGACCACCACCGTCATCGTCTCCGGCGCGCGCACCCCGGTGGGCCGGCTGCTCGGATCGCTGAAGGACTTCAGCGGCTCCGATCTCGGCGGCATCGCCATCAAGGCGGCCCTGGAGAAGGGCGGCGTCGCGCCGGAACTGGTCGACTACGTGATCATGGGGCAGGTGCTGACCGCGGGCGCGGGCCAGATCCCGGCCCGGCAGGCCGCCGCGGCCGCCGGCATCCCGATGGACGTCCCGGCGCTCACCCTGAACAAGGTGTGCCTGTCCGGCATCAACGCGATCGCGCTCGCCGATCAGCTCATCCGCGCGGGTGAGTACGAGGTCGTGGTGGCCGGCGGCCAGGAGTCCATGTCCCGGGCCCCGCACATGCTGGAGAAGAGCCGTGAGGGCTTCAAGTACGGCGACGTGACCCTGCGCGACCACATGGCCTACGACGGCCTGCACGACGTGTTCACCGATCAGGCCATGGGCCTGCTCACCGAGCAGAAGAACGACACCGAGCCGATCAGCCGCGAGGCGCAGGACGCCTTCGCCGCCGCCTCGCACCAGAAGGCCGCCGCCGCGTGGAAGAACGGCCTGTTCGAGGACGAGGTCGCCCCGGTCTCGATCCCGCAGCGCAAGGGCGATCCGGTCGTCTTCAACGCCGACGAGGGCATTCGCGCCGACACCACCGCCGAATCGCTGGGCAAGCTGCGCCCGGCGTTCCGCAAGGACGGCACCATCACCGCGGGCTCCGCCTCGCAGATCTCCGACGGCGCGGCCGCGGTGGTCGTGATGAGCAAGGAGAAGGCGCAGTCCCTGGGCCTGAGCTGGATCGCCGAGATCGGCGCCGCCGGCGTGGTCGCCGGACCGGACTCCACCCTGCAGGATCAGCCCGCCAACGCCATCGCGAAGGCCTGTGCGCGCGAAGGCATCTCGCCCGCCGACCTGGATCTGGTCGAGATCAACGAGGCGTTCGCCGCGGTCGGCCTCGCCTCCACCGCGAAGCTCGGCATCGACCCCGAGAAGGTGAACGTCAACGGCGGCGCGATCGCGATCGGTCACCCGCTGGGCATGTCCGGCGCCCGCATCCTGCTGCACCTGGCCCTCGAGCTGAAGCGCCGCGGCGGCGGCGTCGGCGCGGCCGCCCTCTGCGGCGGTGGCGGCCAGGGCGACGCCCTGATCATCCGCGTGCCCTGAGCATCGGCCTGATAGCCACCGCCCCGGTTCGTACTACGAACCGGGGCGGTGTCGTGCTCGGGGGCGGCGGATGCTCCGGCCTGGGTCGGTGCGGCCGCTCACCTGGGACCCGGGGGTCCGGGGGCTGGGCACCCGGAATCCCCCCTTCTCCCGGGTCCCGGGGTGGAACCCCGGGTGCCGAACGCATGTGACCAGCTCCACGACACAGCGTCGTAGTAGTCCGGCACAATGGGGGCCGTGAATATCTTCGATCTGAGCACCACTGCCAAACGGTTCCGATTCGTCGCGGTGCTCGAGGCGGTGTCCTGGGCCCTGCTGATCGTCGGCATGATCTGCAAGCGGCTCGACGAGCCGATCATGTGGCCGGTGAAGGTGTTCGGCATGTTCCACGGCGCGGTGTTCGTGGCGTTCCTGATCGTGGCGCTGCTCGCCGCGCGGGAACTGAAGTGGCCCTGGTGGGTTGCGCTGCTCGCGCTGGCGTCGAGCGTCCCGCCGTTCTTCACGGTCCTGTTCGAGCTCTGGGCCGCGAAGTCCGGTCTGCTCGGCGAGCTGAGCACCGGCCGCCGGACCGAACCTGCGAGCCCCGCACCCGTTCGTTCGTGACAGACTGGATGTCGTGACTCGACCCGCACGACGACCCTCTGCCGCCGCAGCTGCCGCCATGTCCGGCGCGGTGGACCTGTCCGCACTGAAGCAGCCGGTAGCCACGGATGTTCCCGGCGACCACGCTGTCACCGAGGCCGATTTCGAGCACAAGGTGCTGCGCCGTTCGACGCACGTGCCGGTGGTTGTGGTGCTGTACTCCCAGCGCAGCCCCGGCAGCGTCGAACTGGTGAAGCTGCTCGAGCGGTTGTACGCCGACAACGGCGGCGAATGGGATCTGGCGACCATCGAGGCCGAGGCCAACATGCGCATCGCGCAGGCCTTCGGCGTGCAGGGCATTCCGACCGTGGTGGCCGTGGCCGCCGGTCAGCCGCTCGCCGATTTCACCGGTAACCAGCCCGAGCCCCAGGTGCGCCAGTGGCTCGCGGCCGTGGTGGACGCGGTGCGCGGCAAGCTCGAGGGCGGCGCGCCCGAGGCCGAGGCCGAAGCCGAGATCCCCGAGGACCCGCGCTTCGTGGCGGCCGAAGAGGCTTTGGAGCGTGGCGATTTCGACACCGCCGTCGCCGCCTACAAGGCGATCCTGAACGCCGAGCCGGCCAATGCCGAAGCCAAGGCCGCGCTGCGCCAGGTGCAGTTCATCGCCCGGGTGCAGGAGGTCGATCCCGAGGCCGTCGCCAAGGCCGCCGCCGATCCGAGCGATCTGGACGCCGCACTGGCCGCCGCCGATCTGGAGATGTTCAACCAGCAGCCCGAAGCCGCGTTCGATCGCTTGATCGCGCTGGTCAAGCGCACGGCGGGCGACGACCGCACCCGGGTCCGCACGCATCTGCTGGAACTGTTCGAGCTCTTCGATCCGGCCGAGCCGATCGTCACCGCCGCGCGCCGCAAGCTGGCCGCCGCACTGTACTGATTCCGGCGGCTTCCGCTGCGCCGCACGGTCTTTCGGTACCACGACAGCGAAACGGGCCCCCGCCGCGTACCGCGGCCGGGGCCCGTTTCGTGTGCACCCCGCTGGGAACTAGGCGGCGGGGGTGTCCGGGGTGGTCGGCGTCGCCGGGGCCTTCGAGCTGCCCGCGATCAGCTTCTGCACCAGGTCGGTGAGCGCGGTCGCCGAGGAGCCGGTGCCGTTGGGGTTCGGCTCGCCCGGCGCGATCTCGGCCACCGGCGCCAGCGCGACCTGCGCGTCGGCGGCGGCCGTACCGGCCGCGCCGCCGATGATTCCGGCGGCAGCCGCACCGATGATCGCGACAGTGCTCAGCTTCTTCATCAAGATTCGTTCCTATCCCATGAGATTCGATTGACGCCCCGACGGGAGTCAGTTCACTACACGGGAAAGCCTTTGGGCAGACCACACATTCGGTGGCACGGCTATTCGGGTGCGCGCGCGGATCTCGGCCTGGGCCGCGTCGCCGCGGCGGGCGGGTCGACCGGCACGAACCACACGCCGCTGGTGGGCGGCAGGGTGAGCACCGCCGAGGCGGGCCGTCCGTGCCAGGGATCGGCGGTCGCGGTGACCGCGCCGAGGTTCCCGATTCCGTTGCCGCCGTAGGCGACAGCGTCGGTGTTGAGGATCTCGCGCCACACCCCCGCGCCGGGCAGGCCGACGCGATAGTCCCGGTGCTCGGCGCCGGAGAAGTTGTAGACACAGGCCAGGATGGATCCGTCGGTGCCGTAGCGCAGGAACGACACCACGTTGTTCTCGCGGTCGTCGGCGTCGATCCAGGAGTAGCCGCCGGGCGAGGTGTCCTGGCTCCACAGCGCGGGGGTGGCGGTGTAGGCGGCGTTGAGGTCGCGCACCAGCAGCGCGATGCCCCGGTGCAGCGGATTCTCCAGCTCGTGCCAGTCCAGCCCGCGATCGTGGTTCCATTCCCGGAACTGGCCGAATTCCTGTCCCATGAACAGCAATTGCTTGCCCGGGTGCGCCCACATGTAGGCCAGCAGCGCCCGCACCCCGCCGGCCTTGGTGAAATCGTCGCCGGGCATCCGGGTCCACAGCGTGCCCTTGCCGTGCACGACCTCGTCGTGGCTGATGGGCAGCACGTAGTGCTCGCTCCAGGCGTAGGTGAGCGAGAAGGTGAGTTCGTTGTGGTGCCAGGCGCGATGCACGGGGTCGTGGCCGAGGTAGCCGAGCGTGTCGTGCATCCAGCCCATGTTCCACTTCATGGTGAATCCGAGCCCGCCGACCTCGGTGGGGCGGGTGACCCCGGGCCAGGTGGTGGACTCCTCGGCGATCGTGACCACGCCGGGATGGTGTTTGTGCACGGTCGCGTTCATCTCCTGCAGGAACGCCACCGCCTCCAGATTCTCCCGGCCCCCATGGATATTGGGTTCCCAGTCGGGCCGCGAGTAGTCCAGGTAGAGCATGGAGGCGACCGCGTCCACGCGCAGGCCGTCGATGTGGAACTCCTCGATCCAGTACCGCGCGTTGGCGACCAGGAAGTTCCGCACTTCACGCCGGCCGAAGTCGAAAACGTAGGTGCCCCAGTCGAGTTGCTCGCCCCGGCGCGGGTCCGGATGCTCGTACAGGGCGGTGCCGTCGAAGCGGGCCAGCGCCCACTCGTCGCGTGGGAAGTGCGCGGGCACCCAGTCCAGCAGCACCCCGATGCCCTTCCGGTGCAGGTGATCGACGAACCAGCGGAAATCGTCCGGGCCGCCGAACCGCGCGGTGGGGGCGTAGTAGGAGGTGACCTGGTATCCCCAGGATCCGCCGAACGGGTGTTCCGCGACCGGCAGCAGTTCGACATGGGTGAAGCCCTGTCCCGCAACGTATTCCGCGAGCCGTTCGGCCAGCTCGCGGTAGCCGAGCCCGGGCTGCCAGGAACCGAGGTGCACCTCGTACACGCTCATCGGCGCGCGGGTGGGGTCCCGGCGTTCGCGGGCACGGACCCAGTCTTCGTCGCCCCAGGCGAAGCCGGTCGCGGTGACGACCGAGGCGGTGGCGGGCGGCGTCTCGGTGGCGAACGCCATGGGATCGGCGTGATCGACCGTGCGCCCGTCCGCGCCGTGCACCCGGTACTTGTACTTGTCGCCGGGCTCGATCCCGGGCAGGAACAACTCCCACACCCCGGAGCCGCCCAGCCGGCGCATGGGCGCGGTGTGCCCGCTCCACCCGTCGAAGTCGCCGATGACCGTGACCCCGCGCGCGTTGGGCGCCCACACCGCGAACGAGGTTCCGGTGACCTCGCCGTCCAGGGTGGCATAACGCCGCGGATGCGCGCCGAGCACTTCCCAGAGTCGTTCGTGGCGGCCCTCGTTGAACAGGTGCAGATCCAATTCGCCCAGGGTGGGCAGGAATCGGTAGCCGTCGGCGTCGATCACCGTGCGCCCGCCCGCGTAGACGGCGACGACCCGGTAGTCCCACAACCCGTCGAAGGGCAGGACGGTTTCGAAGACGCCGTGCCCGATGTGCTCGAGCGGCAGGTCCTGCTCGCCGACGCGCGCGTGCACCGTGGCTGCGTGCGGGCGCAGCACCCGCAGCACGGTGCCCTCGGCGTGCGGGTGCGCACCGAGCACCGTATGCGGATCGGGATGGGTTCCCGCGGCCAGCAGCAGCAGATCGCGCCGGTTCATCCGAAGGATCTGCGATGGGCGAGTTCGGTGCGGGCCGCGGCGGGCACCGGGGGCAGCGTCAGGATGTGGGCGACCGCGCGCGCGGGGTCCAGGCGCACGTAATTGCTCTGGCCCCAGTGGTATTGCTCGCCGGTGATCTCGTCCAGCACTACCGGCCGGTCGTGCCATTCGCGGCCGATCGCGGGCAGATCCAGTGCGACGGAACCCTGTTCGGCGCCGAAGGGGTTGAGGTTCACCACGACCAGCACGGCGTCCCCGGTGGTGGGGTCGAACTTGGAGAAGGCCAGCAGCGCGTCGGAGTCGGTGTGGTGGAAGTGGATGCATCGCAGCTGCTGCAGTGCCGGGTGGGCGCGGCGGATCTCGTTGAGCCGGGTCAGCAGGGGAGTCAGCGATTCGCCGCGCGCGTCGGCGGCGGTGAAGTGGCGCGGGCGCAGCTCGTATTTCTCCGAGTTCAGGTACTCCTCGCTGCCCGGCTGCACCGCCTGGTGCTCGAACAGCTCGAATCCCGAGTACACGCCCCAGGTCGGTCCGAGGGTGGCGGCCAGCACCGCGCGAATCGCGAACATGCCGGGGCCCCCGTGCTGCAGGCTCTCGTGCAGGATGTCCGGGGTGTTGACGAACAGATTCGGCCGGGCCTCATCGGCTTTGGCGGCCAGTTCGCGGCCGAACTCGGCGAGTTCGTGTTTGTGCGTGCGCCAGGTGAAGTAGGTGTACGACTGGGTGAACCCGCGCCGGGCCAGGCCGTAGAGCCGGGCCGGGCGGGTGAACGCCTCGGACAGGAAGATGATCTCCGGGTTCCTGCGGTGGACCTGGGCGATCAGCCATTCCCAGAAGTCGGCGGGTTTGGTGTGCGGGTTGTCGACCCGGAAGATGGTGACGCCCAACCGGATCCAGTGCCGCACCACCCGCAGCACCTCGGCGTACAGCCCGTCCGGATCATTGTCGAAATTTACCGGGTAGATGTCCTGGTACTTCTTGGGCGGGTTCTCCGCGAAGGCGATGGTGCCGTCCGGCAGCGTGGTGAACCACTCCGGATGCGTGCGCACCCACGGGTGATCCGGCGCGCACTGCAGCGCCAGGTCCAGGGCCACCTCCATGCCCAGATCGCGTGCGGCCGAGACGAATTCCACGAAATCCGCCTCGGTGCCGAGCTCGGGATGGATGGCGTCGTGGCCGCCCTCGTCCGCGCCGATGGCCCACGGCGAGCCGACGTCGCCGGGTTCGGCGGACAGAGAGTTGTTGCGGCCCTTGCGATTCACCCGTCCGATCGGATGCACCGGCGGCAGGTAGACCACGTCGAACCCCATGCCCGCGATGCGCGGCAGATCCCGGGCGGCGGTGGCGAAGGTGCCGTGCACCGGCTTGCCCGCGGCGTCCCAGCCGCCGGTGGAGCGGGGGAAGAACTCGTACCAGGCTCCGACCAGTGCGCGTCGGCGCTCCACCAGGACGCTGAACTGCGGTCCCCGCGTGACCAATTCGCGCAGCGGGGTCTCGCGCAGGATCTCCGCGACCTCCGCGCCGAAGGCGGCGGCCACCCGGGCGGGCAGCTGGGCGTCCCCGCGCAGCGCGGTCGCCGCCGCGTGCAGCACCTCCCACTGCCGTTTGGGCACGGCCTGGGCGGCGCGGTCGAGCAGGCGGGCCCCGATCTCCAGGTCGTTGGCCAGATCCACCGCGCTCTGGCCGACCGCGAGCTTGGCCTCGACCGTGGCGCGCCACGTGGTGAGCGGATCGCTCCAGCCCTCGATGCGATAGGTCCACAGCCCGGCCTCGCCCGGGGTGAACACACCGTTGAACACGTCGGGCTGATATTCGGGCGTCATGCGAATGCGCTGGGTGCGCGAGGAACCGGGCGCACGGACCGCCAGGGTGGCCGCGACCGCGTCGTGCCCTTCGCGCCAGACGACGGCGCGCACCGGGAAAACCTCCCCGACGACGGCTTTGCTCGGCCTGCCCCCGGGAATCGCGGGGGCGGTGTCATCGATGGCGATGCGGCCGGTCACCCCACGAACCTACTGGGTTGCCGGGTTCGCGCCGCGTTCCGGGCGCGTAGAGCCGATCGGGCGCGGCGGAAGAACTACTGCTGGCCGGGCTTCAGGAGCAGGAACAGGCCGTGGGCCTCGGCGCAGAGGCGGTCGCCGTCGTGCATGGTCGCGCGGACGAAGACCTTGCGGCCCTCCACGCGCTCGACCCAGCCGTGCACCGCCAGTTCGGTGTTCAGCGGGGTGATGGCGCGGTAGTCCACGTGCAGGTACGCGGTGCGGGTGACCGCGCGGGTGTGTACGGCCGCGGTCATGCCCAGCAGGTCGTCGAACCCGAGCCCGATGTGCCCGCCGTGCGCGGCGTTGTTGCCGCCCAGGTGGAAGGTGCGGAAGGTGATGCGCGCGTGCACCCCGTCCTTGGACGCGGAATCCACCAGGAACGGCGGCAGCGTGATGTTGCCGCGCGAGGGCAGGTCGGTGCGATGCCAGGTCGGGGCGGACCATTCGTCGGTCACCACCGCGTCGAGCTTGTCGTTGAGCTCCTTCAGGGTGGCGATGGCGTCGAGCGCGATCTCGTCGGTCGGGTTGGCCAGGCGCACCTTGTCCATCAGGGTGCGGACCTGATCGACGAACTCGCCGTAGTGCGGCCCGCCGACGGTGAAGTCGCGCCCGAGGTCCGCGATCGGGCGGAAGCCACCTTCGTGATGTTCCGCGGTGGGCACGGCGTCAACCGCCTCGACCTGCTGTTCGCTCATGAGAACACGTTATCGGTTGCCCGGAGGATGCTCCCGCCCGGGCTCGTTGCCGAGCCCGTTCACGGCCCGTCTCGTTCTGGACCGAGTGGAGCGGGGGAGCGCAGCGGAGGAGCGGAGGGAGGGAAGAACGAGACTTAGGGGGCCGTGAACTCGCCCGGAGCGAAGCGGAGGGCAGAATGGGCACCGTGAAGGCATTGCGTCGATTTACGGTCCGCGCCCATCTGCCCGATCGGCTGGCGGCGCTGACCGAGCTGGCCACGAATCTGCGCTGGTCCTGGGACATGCAGACCCAGGATGTTTTCGCGCAGCTGGACCAGGCCCTGTGGGTCGAGGTCGGGCGCGACCCGGTGCGGATGCTGGGGGAGGTGCCCGCCGCCCGGCTCGACGAGCTCGCGGTCGACGAGGCGTACACCCGGCGGGTCGACGCCGCCGCCGCGGACCTGCGCGACTATCTGGCGCGCCCGCGCTGGTTCCAGCGGCAGGAGAGCGGGCCGCGCGGGATCGCCTACTTCTCGATGGAGTTCGGCGTCACCGAGGTGCTGCCCAACTATTCGGGCGGACTCGGGATTTTGGCGGGCGATCACCTCAAGGCCGCCTCCGATCTGGGCCTGCCGCTCATCGGCGTCGGATTGCTGTACCGCTCCGGCTATTTCCGGCAGTCGCTGACCGCCGACGGCTGGCAGGCCGAGCACTATCCGGCGCTGGATCCGCAGGGGCTGCCGCTGCGGCTGCTCACCGAGGGCGGCGCGCCGGTGCTGATCCACGTCGCCATGCCCGAGGGCCGGGTGCTGCGCGCGCGGGTGTGGATCGCCCAGGTGGGCCGGATTCCGTTGCTGCTGCTGGACTCCGACATCGCGGAGAACGATCCGGAATTGCGCGCGGTCACCGACCGGCTGTACGGCGGCGATCAGGACCACCGCGTCAAACAGGAGATCCTGGCCGGCATCGGCGGCGTGCGCGCGGTGCGCGCGTACACCCGCGCCAACGACCTGCCCGATCCCGATGTGTTCCATATGAACGAGGGCCACGCCGGTTTCCTGGGCATCGAGCGCATTCGCGAATTCATGACCACCGGAATGGATTTCGACTCCGCGCTGACCGCGGTCCGGGCGGGCACCGTCTTCACCACGCACACCCCGGTCCCGGCCGGCATCGACCGGTTCGCGGGCGCGCTGGTGCGCCGCTACTTCGGCGGCGCGCACGGTGAGCGCGAATCCCCGGTGCTGCCGGGCGTTTCGGTGGATCGCATCCTGGCCATGGGCCGCGAGGCCGATCCGTCGGTGTTCAACATGGCGCACCTTGGCCTGCGCCTGGCCCAGCGCGCCAACGGCGTCTCCCGGCTGCACGGTGAGGTCAGCCGGGACATGTTCGCGCCGCTGTGGCCGGGTTTCGATCCGTCCGAGGTGCCCATCGGGTCGATCACCAACGGCGTGCACGCCCCCACCTGGGCCGCGCGCGAATGGATCGACAAGGCTCGCGCGCTCATCGGCGACGAGCTGGTCGAGGAGGCGCGCGGCTGGGAGCGGCTGTGCGATGTGGACCTGCGCGAATTGTGGTCCACCCGTAACGATCTGCGCGGCCTGCTGGTCGAGGAGGTGCGCCGTCGGGTCCGCGCGTCCTGGCTCGAACGCGGCGCCGCGCCGGCCGAATTGGGCTGGGTGGACCAGGTTTTCGATCCGAAGGTGCTGACCGTCGGCTTCGCCCGGCGCGTGCCCACCTACAAGCGCCTGACCCTGATGTTGCGGGATCCCGAACGCCTGCGCGCGCTGCTGCTCGATCCCGAGCGCCCGGTGCAGCTGGTGGTCGCGGGCAAATCCCATCCCGCCGACGAGGGCGGCAAGGCGCTGATCCAGCAGGTGGTGCGGTTCGCGGATGATCCGGCCGTTCGCCACCGCATCGTCTTTCTGCCCAACTACGACATGTCCATGGCCCGGTACCTGTACTGGGGGTGCGATGTGTGGCTGAACAATCCGCTGCGCCCGCTGGAGGCGTGCGGGACCTCGGGCATGAAGTCCGCGCTCAACGGCGGTCTCAACCTCTCCATCCGGGACGGCTGGTGGGACGAGATGTACGACGGCGAGAACGGCTGGGCGATACCGACCGCCGACGGCGTGCGCGATGACGAGCGCCGCGACGATCTGGAGGCGTCGGCGCTGTACGAACTGCTCGAACGCGCTGTCCTGCCGCGCTTCTACGACCGCGATCACGACGATCTGCCGGTCCGCTGGATGGAGATGGTGCGGCACACGCTGCAGACGCTGGGCCCGAAGGTGCTGGCCTCGCGCATGGTTCGCGATTACGCGGTCGAGTTGTACGCCCCGGCCGCCGCGGCGTTCGCGGCCGTATCGCGGGACGACTTCGCGGGCGCTCGCGAGCTGGCGGCGTATCGCCGCCGGATCGAATCCGCCTGGCCCGCGGTCAAGGTCGTCCAGGTCGACGCGTCGGGGCTGCCGGACATCCCGGTCATCGGCGCGACCCTGGACCTGCGCGCCCGGCTGGATCTGGCGGGGCTGAGCCCCGCCGATGTCAGCGTGCGGGCCGTACTGGGCCGGGTCGACACCTCGGACGATCTCTCCGATACGCACGAGGTGACCATGACGCACGTCGGAACCGATTCGGGCGCGGAGCTTTTCGAGGTGCGGACCGAGGTGCCCATCTCGGGCGCGGTCGGCTACACCATCCGGATCCTGCCCAGCCATCCGCTGCTGGCGGGTGCGGCCGAGTTCGGCCTGGTCGTCACCCCCAGCCCCTGATCCGCACCGGACCCGGAAGCCCGGGGCCGGCTACCGGGCGAGGGTGCACCCGGGGTCGCGTATCGCCATGTGCGCGAACCCCGAGCGCCCCTCGCACCCGGTGACCCGTCCTAACTCGGCTGGGCCAGGGTGCGTTTGAGGATCTTCCCGGTGGCGTTGCGCGGCAGCGCTTCCAGGAAGGTCACATCGCGCGGCACCGAGAAACGGCTCACCCGGTGCCGGATGTAGTTGCGGATCATGTCCGAGTCCAGCCCGGCGCCGGGCCGCTTGACCACGAAAGCCGCCAGCCGCTGGCCGAATTCGCGATCGGGGACGCCGACCACCGCGACCTCGCTCACCTGCGGCAGATGCGAGAGCGCCTCCTCGACCGCGCGCGGGAAGACGTTCTCGCCGCCGGAGATGATCATCTCGTCGTCGCGCCCGGACACGAAGAGCTTGCCGTCCGCGTCCAGGTAGCCGATGTCCCCGGTGTCGAGCATGCCCTCGGACTGATCGGGCGGGGTGGCGTCGGTATAGCCGTCGAAGAGCATGTGGTTGCCGATGAAGATGCGGCCCACCGCGCCCACCGGCAGCCGTCGCCGATCCGGGTCCAGCACAGCGATTCTGGTGCCCAGCGGCGGCCGTCCAGCGGTGGTCGGGGACATGCGCAGATCCGCCGGGTCGGCGATGCTCGCCCAGCTCACCTCGGTGGAGCCGTACACGTTGTAGAGGATGTCGCCGAAGATCTCCAGGAATTGCAGCACCGAGGCCCCGGACAGCGGCGCGCCGCAGCTGGCCACCACCTTCAGGCTGGACAGGTCGTAGCGCTCGCGCACGTGGGCGGGCAGGTCGAGGATGCGATTGACCATGACCGGCACCACGATCAGGGCGGTGATCCGCTGCTCCTGGACGCGCCGCAGGCAGTCCTGCGCGTCGAAGCGGTCGTTGAGCACGATGGTGGCGCGAATCGCGGTGGCGATCTGCAGCGCCGCCAGCCCCCAGGTGTGGAACAGCGGCGAGGGGATGAACAGGGTCTCGTTGACGCCGAACGGAATTCGGGACAGCAGCGCGGCCACCGTGCCGAATCCCCTGGGGTGCGGGCGGCGCGCGCCCTTGGGGGTGCCGCTGGTGCCGGAGGTGAGCACGATGAGCCGTCCGGCGCGCGGTGGCTTCCCGCTGAGGCTCTGCCGAGCGGCGATGAGGTCCTCGATGGTGGTGCGCCCCGCGTCGGGCGGCCGGTCGTCGGTGGTGAAACGCGGCAGGTCCGCGGGCGCGTACCGCACCAGGTGCTCGAATTCGCTGTCCACGAACAGCGCCGAGAGCCGGTGCCGGTGCACGATCTCCTCGATCTGGCGGGCGGGCAGTCCGGTGTTGAGCAGGACGCAGTCGGTGCCCGCCTTGCCCGCGGCCACCATGACTTCGACCATGCCGGTGTGGTTGCGGCACAGCAGTCCGACGCCGGTGCCGCCCAGCCCGAGCGATTCCAGTGAACCGGCCAGGGCGTTGGTGCGCCCGTGCAACCGGTCGAAGGTGCTCGCGTACCGGTCGTCGATCACCGCGGTCCGGGCGGGGGAGTGCGCCGCGGCCGCGGCGTAGCCGCCCGCCAGGCTGAATCCCCATTTGGCCAGGCTGGTCAGCTGTTTGAGGCCGACGCCGGGGTTGTAGGTGCGCACCACGCCGGAGGTCACCATGCGTTTGGCGACCCCGGCCCGGCGGCGCAGCGGGGAGTCCTCGCCGTTGTCGAGGTACGCGGTCGGCGCGCCGGTGATGAGCTCCGCGGCGCGGGTCAGGCCGGTCAGTGTCCAGCCGATCACCGCCGAGTTCGGCACCTGCCGCAGCGCCGGATACGCCTGTGCGGCTTTGAAATAGGTGACGATGATCTTGGTACGGCCACGGTCCTCGCGGAGCCGGACCGCGGCGAAACTGCCCGAGGCCGCGTGGTGGATCTCGAGTCCCTCGTCCCGGCGGCCGAGCCGGAGCTGGACCTGCAGGGTGTGAATCTCGGTGTCGGAGCCGCCGATCCGCAGATTCAGGGTGGGGTGTTCGGCGGCGGCGTCGACCTGTTCGCACGCGCCGATGCCGCGGAACAGCCGCGGGTAGCTCTGCGGCTCGGCGAGCACGCTCCACAGGGCGCTGCGCGGGACCGCGTAGTCGGCGACCGCGTCGATGACATCTGTAACCACAGGCGTGCAATTCTCGTCGGCCGGTTCGAGTCTCGGGTCGGCGGATAACGTATGTGTAACGTCTCAGACAGTTACCCGCAAGCGTTTGGAAATACCGGTGGGTAATGGGTTTAATTGCCCACTGATTGCGCAGGTGATGCTGTGATTTCAAGGGTGAGGCAGGTGCGATTGCTCACGATTCGCCGGGCCGAGTGAAGTTCCGGCGAACCAGACAAGTACGGTGCCCAGGGCACCTGCTGTACCCGCCGGCGCCGCTCCCGTTCCCCGTTACCCGCCGACTGGAGACACCACACTCATGAGCACCGGCGTCCTCACGCGCACCAAGGGGCGCGTCGACGAGTACTTCGGCGTCAGCGCGCACGGTTCCACCATTCGGCGTGAGCTGATGGCCGGAACGATCACCTTCCTGGCCATGTCCTATGTGCTCGCGGTGAACCCGGCCATCCTGGGCGACGAGGGTCCGCTGGGCGACAAGGGCATGCCCATGCAGGCGGTGTTCACCGCCACCGCGGTCGCCGCCGTCGTCGGCACGCTGGTCATGGGGATCTGGGCCAAGTATCCGGTGGCGCTCGCACCCGGCATGGGCCTGAACGCCTTCTTCGCGTACACCGTCGTGCTCAACATGGGCATCCCCTGGCAGGAGGCCCTCTCGGGCACCTTGCTCTCGGGCATCATCTTCTTCATCCTGGCCATCACCAAGGTGCGCGAGAAGATCATCGACGCGATTCCGCTGCAGATGAAGCTCGCGGTCGGCGCGGGCATCGGCATGTTCGTGGCCTTCCTCGGCCTGAAGAACGCGGGCATCGTGGTCGCCAGCGAGGCGACCTTCGTGCACCTCGGCGACTTCCACAAGGGCACGACGCTGCTCGCGCTGTTCGGCCTGCTGGTGACGGTGATCTTCCTGGTGCTGGGCTGGCACGGCGCGGTGCTCTACGGCATCCTGTCCACCACCGTGGTCGGCATCGTGAGCGGGCTGGTGGAACTGCCGGGCTCGGTCGCCGCGCTGCCGCACGGGCTCGATCAGACCTTCGGCCAGGCCATCATTCATCTGCCGGACGCCTTCACCGGGCAGATGATCATCGTGGTGCTGACCATGCTGTTCGTCGACTTCTTCGACGCCTCCGGCACCCTGATCGGCGTGGCCAATCAGGCCGGGCTGCTCACCAAGGACGGCAAGCTGGAGCGCGCCGGGCAGGCGCTGGCCGCCGACTCGGTCGGCACCGCCGCGGGCGCGATCATCGGCACCTCCACCACCACCGCCTACGTCGAGTCCACCGCCGGTGTGACCGCGGGCGGGCGCACCGGGCTGACGGCTGTCTCCACCGCGGGCTGGTTCCTGGCGGCGATGTTCTTCTTCCCGCTGTTCGCGGTGGTCGCGGGCGTGCCCGCGGTGACGGCCCCGGCGCTGATCGTGGTGGGCGTGCTCATGTCCCGCGCGCTCGGCGACATCGACTGGAGCCGTTTGGAATACGCGGTCCCGGCGTTCATCACCGTGATCATGATGCCGCTGACCTACTCCATCGCCAACGGCATCGCCATGGGCCTGCTGTTCTATCCGGTGGTCATGGTCGCCAAACGCCGTGCGCGCGAGGTGCATCCGGTCATGTGGGTGCTCATGCTCGTCTTCCTCTCGTATTTCTGGTTCCTCGCCGAGTAGCGCAGGTCACATCATCGGGGTGCGGCGGGCCGGAATAGCCTGCGGCGCGGCCCAGTTGGTTCGAACTGTCGGCAGCGATGCGGACCGCAGTCCGGTTCCAGGATCGGACCGGTGCGCGGCGTTGCTTCCACGGAATCGGACCGATGAGGAATGAGAGAGCCATGACCACGATCGAAAAGGCCGCCGCCGCTCGGGAATCCGCAGCCACCGGCGTGAACGCCACCGCCTTCGATATCGGCCTGCTGGCCCTGCGGGCCGGCTTCGGCGGCCTGCTGGCCGTGCACGGCGCCCAGAAGCTCTTCGGCTGGTTCAACGGGTACGGCCTGACCGCCACGCAGGAATCGTTCGAGGCGATGGGCTACAACCCCGGCGCGCTGTTCGGCACGCTGGCCGGGCTGACCGAACTCGTGGGCGGCCTGCTCCTGCTGCTCGGCCTGGCGACCCCGCTGGCCGCCGCGATCGCGCTGGGCACCATGGTCAACGCGCTGCACGCCACCTGGGGCGACGGGCTCGCGGTCTACGAACTCGCGTTGCTTTTCGCCATCGCGATCACCACGCTGGCCTTCACCGGCCCGGGTCGCTACTCCCTGGACGCGGGCCGGCCGTGGCAGCGACAGGGGCTGGTCTGGGGTCTGGGCGCGGTGGCGCTCGCACTGGCGGCCGGGGTCGGCACGCTGATTCTGAAGTGGGCGCTGTAGGAAACGACCCGAAGGTGATCTCCGCCCGGAAGTTTCGTATCCCCGCGCCGCGTGCAGGGCTTGGCGCGGGGACTACGGACACATCCGATGTGGGAATTGGGGGTCCACCGGCGTATCGACAGCCAATTTACTTCCGAACGGAAACACGAACCAACCTTGTGACTGTTCTCACACGGTAGTCGAGTTTGACGCGGCGCTATTCGTGAGGCGCTCCAATGCCTTTCGCACAACCGCGGGATCCGACGTTTCCCAATAGGGCGGTAATGAGGCCCGCAGATATCCGCCATAACGGGCAGTCGCGAGTCGTGAATCCAGAATAGCGATGACGCCGCGATCATCGACGCTGCGCAACAGCCGGCCGGTGCCCTGCGCGAGCAGCAGCGCCGCGTGATTGGCCGCGATCGAGAGAAATCCGTTGCCGCCCCGGGATTCCACCGCGCGCTGGCGCGCCACCAGCAATGGATCGTCCGGGCGCGGGAACGGAATCCGGTCCAGGATCACCAGACTCAGCGACGGGCCCGGAACGTCCACGCCCTGCCACAGCGAAAGCGTGCCGAACAGTGAGGTTTCCGGGTCCTCGGCGAACTTGCGCACCAGCGCGCCGGTGGCGTCGTCGCCCTGGCACAGGATCGGGGTGTCCAGCCGCTCGCGCAGCGCCTCGGTCGCGGCCTTGGCCGCGCGCATGGAGGAGAACAGGCCCAGGGTGCGGCCGTTGGCGGCGAGGATGAGCCGCTCGATCTCCTCCAGGTAGGACGGCGGCAGGCCGTCCCGGCCGGGCGCGGGCAAATGCTTTGCCACGTACAGGATTCCGGACTTGGCGTGATCGAAGGGCGAACCCACGTCGCAGGAATTCCAGCGCAGTTTCTCGGTGTCGGACGGCGCCTCGACCCCGCTCGCCAGCGCCGGATCCACCTTGCTCGCGTTCTCCGGCGGCAGACCCCAGGTGACCGCGAGATTGTCGAACGACCCGCCGACCTGCAGCGTCGCCGAGGTCAAAACGACAGTGGCCGTGCCGAACAGGCGGCTGCGCAGCAGCCCGCCCACCGACAGCGGCGCCATGTGCAGGGTGCGCCGGGCCACCCCGCGCACGTCGTCGGCTGCCAGCCAGATGACGTCACGATGGGCCGCCGGATCGGCCTCCTCGTAGGTGGTGAGCACGCGCACCGCGGCGTCGTGCACCTCCTCCACGGCCGAGAGCGCCTGATTGCGGGCCGCCGCCGATTCCGGATCGGCCTGCGGATTCGCCGAACCCTGCGGCGCGAGCGCGGTGCGCGCGTTCCAGGCGGCGTCGCGGATCAGTGCCAGCACCGGGGCCGCGCCCTCGGGCAGCCGGTCCCAGCGGCCGGGCGCGAGATCGTCGAGCAGGGCGTGCCAGGCCTCGGCCGCGCCCTCGAGCCGATCGACCTCCTGCTCGTCGATGAGCTTGGTGCAGCGTTTGGCCGCGGCGCTGATGCCGCCGGTGGAGAGTTCCGCGGTGGCGACCCCGGTGACCCGGTCGACCAGTTCGTGCGCCTCGTCCACCACGACCACGTCGTGTTCGGGCAGCACCTGGATGCCGCTGATGGCGTCGATGGCCAGCAGCGCGTGATTGGTGACCACCACGTCGGCGGCCCCGGATTCCGCGCGCGCCTTCTCCGCGAAGCAGTCCTGCCCGAACGCGCAGCGCGATTTGCCCAGGCATTCCCGCGAACTCACGCTCACCTGCCGCCAGGCGCGGTCGCTCACGCCGGGCGCGAGTTCGTCGCGGTCGCCGGTTTCGGTGTCGGACACCCATTCGTTGAGGCGCTGCACTTCGCGCCCGAGCCGGGAAATGGCGAAGGCGTCGAACAACTCCGCTTCGGCGGGTTCGTCCGGAATCGCGCTATTGATCTTGTTCAAGCACAGATAGTTGTTGCGGCCCTTGAGAATCGCGAACTGCGCCACCCGCCCGAGTGGTTCGGCCAGCGCGGCGGTCAGCCGCGGCAGATCCCGGTCGACGAGCTGGCGCTGCAGCGCGATGGTCGCTGTCGACACCACCACGGTCCGCCCCGTCCGCACCGCGTGCCGCAGGCTCGGCACCAGATATGCCAGCGACTTTCCGGTTCCGGTTCCGGCCTGCACGGCCAGATGCTCCCCGGTGTCGATGGAGTGCGCGACCGCGGCCGCCATGGTCTGCTGGCCCTTGCGTTCCTTGCCGCCGAGCGCCTGCACCGCGGTGGACAGCAGCTTGGGAACGGGAGGGAGTTCAGGCACGGCGGCCAGCCTAACGGCCGGTGCCGACAAGGTCCCGCGAACCTCGGTCCGGACCGCCTGCGCACCGCGCGGTGATCGCGAACCGACCGTGCGACGGACTGTGGATGCACTATGCGACGTGCTGTGGATGTGCAGCGTGATGGACTGTCGCCGCGCCGTGCGACGGGCCGCGAACACGCCGCGTGACCGGCGAAAACCTGCGCGTGACCCGGCGGTGAACGCACCCTCGGGTGGTCAGCGCTCGAGGGCTCCGGCCAGTTCCACGCCCGCGGCGCGCATGGCGTCCAGCGCGGTGCGCACGGTGGCGGGGGTGACCGCCGCGGTCAGGCCCAGCAGGACGCGGGCGTCGAACCCCGCCGCGCGCGCGTCCAGGGCGGTGGCGCGCACGCAGTGGTCGGTGGCGATGCCGCAGATGTCGACGGTGTCGATGTCGTGCTCGCGCAGCCAGTCGGCCAGGGTGGTGGAGCCGTCCGCGGCGGTGCCCTCGAAACCCGAATACGCCGCCGTGTAAGCGCCTTTGGAGAAGACCTCGGCGATGGGCGCGGTGTCGAGGCCCGGATGGAAGTCCGCGCCGGGGGTGCCGGCGCGGCAGTGCGGGGGCCAGCTGTCCACGAAGTCGGGATGCTCGGAGAAGTGCGCGCCCGGGTCGATGTGGAAGTCGCGCGTGGCGACCACCGCGGTGTAGTCCGAGACGCCCAGGTACCGGCTGATCCGCTCGGCGACCGCCGCGCCGCCGGTGACGGCGAGCGATCCGCCCTCGCAGAAGTCGTTCTGCACGTCGACGACGATCAGGGCTCGGCTCATTGGTCGACCTCCCGGGGCCTGCGGATGAACTGCGGCGGTTCCGCCCGCGTACTGCATTGTGCCGCCCGGGCGCGCACCCCGTCCATTCGCCCGGGCGGCGGTGTGGCGCACCCGGACGGGACGAATTCCGACAACCGGGAGAACACCGTGAATCGCATGGTCATGCTGGTGCTGTTCCTCATCGCCATGGGGATCCTCATCGAGATCGCGGGCAATGACACCGTGGCGCTGTACGGCCGCGGGCTCATCCTGATCGTCCTGCTCGGCGCGGGCCTGGATTGGCTGCGGCGGCGGGTCAGCTCAGGAAAGTCGTCGGGATAGCCGGGTCGCCCGCGGAGAGTTTGAGCCCCTCCCACGGCAGGCTGACCAGCCCGCGGGCCACCAGGTCCCGGCCCTCGGCCAGCGTCGGCTGATCGGGCAGCACGGCGCCGGCGCGCACCAGCGGCGTCTGCAGGTCGCGGACCTCGTGGCCGTTCGCCGCCGGCCGCTGCGCGGTCTCGGGGAAGACGATCTCCTCGAGCAGCGTGCCGGTGCGCCGCACCAGGCGCACCGCTTTCTTGCCGCCGCCGCGAGATTCCTTGTGCGAGCTGCGTTTCGCGACCGGAACGCCCTCCACCTCGACGAGCTTGTAGACCATGCCCGCGGTGGGCGCGCCCGAGCCGGTGACCAGCGCGGTGCCCACGCCGTAGACGTCGACCGGTTCGGCGCGCAGCGCGGCGATGGCGTACTCGTCGAGATCTCCGGACACCACGATGCGCGTGCGGGTGGCCCCGAGCCCGTCGAGCTGCTCGCGCACCTGCCGCGCCAGCACCCCGAGATCGCCGGAATCGATACGCACGCCGCCCAATTCGGGACCGGCGACCTCGACGGCGGTGGCCACTCCCCGCGTGATGTCGAAGGTGTCCACCAGCAGCGTGGTGCCCACCCCGAGGGCGTCGATCTGGCTGCGGAAGGCCGCGGCCTCGTGCTGTCCGTCGGCGGCGCTGTGCAGCAGCGTGAAGGCGTGCGCGCTGGTGCCGGCCCCCGGAACCCCGAAGCTGCGCACCGCCTCCAGATTCGAGGTCGCGTCCAATCCGGCGAGGTACGCGGCGCGGGCGGCGGCGGGCGCGGCGAGCTCATGCGTTCGGCGCGAACCCATTTCGATCATGCGCCGGCCCCCGGCCGCGCTCACCATGCGCGCCGCGGCCGAGGCGATGGCGCTGTCGTGGTTGTAGATCGAGAGCGCCAGCGTCTCCAGCAGCACGCATTCGGCGAAGGTGCCGCGCACGGTGAGGACCGGCGATCCCGGGAAGTACAGCTCGCCCTCGCGGTACCCGTCGATGTCGCCGGTGAACCGGTAGTCCCGCAGCCACCGCACCGTCGGTTCGTCCAGGAACTTCGCCACGACCGCCAATTCCGGTTCGCCGAACCGGAATTCGGTCAGGGCGGCCAGCAGTCTGCCGGTTCCCGCGACCACGCCGTAGCGCCGCCCGTGCGGCAAACGGCGCGCGAACAGTTCGAAGGTGCACCGCCGCTGCGCGGATCCGTCCCGCAGCGCGGCGGCGAGCATGGTCAGCTCGTACTGGTCGGTCAGCAACGCGGTGCTGTTGACTCCGTCAGCGATCATGGCCTCCATACTGCCCTGAATCGCCGCCCGCAGGACTTTGCTCGATTCCGGTTCCCCGACGCGTCGGCCCGGCGTGTTGCCTGGGTGTTGTTTCTGCTTTGTCGAGTCGTACCCTGGACCCCATGGGTCTGTGCATGGAAGACGCTGTCCGGGTCGCTGCCGGTCCGGCAGGCGTGAACGGGGTCTCTTCGGCGGCACAGGTGGCGACCCGGTTCGCCGCGATCACGGCCTCGGCGCCCCAGGCGACGCCGGAGACGGTCGAGCACACCGAAATTCTGGAGGCCGAGGACCGGCCGTGGGTCACCGTCGTATGGGACGACCCGGTCAACCTCATGCACTACGTGACGTACATCTTCCAGAAGCTGTTCGGCTACAGCAAAGGCAAGGCCACCGAGCTGATGCTCGAGGTGCACAACGAGGGCAAGGCCGTGGTGTCCTCCGGCTCGCGCGACAAGATGGAACACGACGTGCAACGCCTGCACGCGGCCGGACTCTGGGCCACCATGCAACGGGACCAGTGATCCGGACGGCTACGGTTGAACCGTGCGGAAGTGGAGCAGGAAGAACTCCCTGGGCGGGCTGAAGGTGCGTTCGGAGATGGACGAGCACGAGGCAGAGGTCCTGCGCTCGCTCATCGGAGCCGTCTCCGGACTGCTCACCGAACGGGCGCGCTCGGCCCCCGAGGACGAACTGGCGGCCCTGACCGGGCTGCAGACGGGCAACACCACACCGCCGGATGACCCCCGGCTGTACCGGCTGCTGCCCGACTTCCACCGCAGCGAACCCGGATCCCCCGACGCCGAGCGTGCCGGTCTCAACGGCGCCCTGCGCGGCCTGCACGAACCCGACATCATCGAGACCAAGGTGGCCGCGGGTTCGGTCGTGCTCGAGACGCTCCCGCCGCAGGGCGGCAAGATCGTGCTGACCCCCGAACAGGCCGACGCCTGGCTGACCGCGCTCAACGACACCCGGCTGGCGCTGGGGACCGCGCTGGAGATCGGCCCCGACACGCCCGACCATCTCGACGAGGACGATCCGCGCGCACCCAGTCTGGAGATCTACCACTGGCTGACCTGGATGCAGGACTCGCTGCTGCAGGCGCTCGCACCCTGACCCCAGTACCCGGCCACCGGAGGTGCAATCCGTGAACACCGTTGCGGGACCGCGTAATTCGATCACCGACGTGGTGGGTGTGCTGGTCGGGCACCAGCATTCGCTCGACCCGGACGCGACCCTGGGCTCCGGCGCGGCCACCGGCTGCACCGTGCTGCGCGTGCCCGGCGGCGCGACCGCCTCGGTGGACGTGCGCGGCGGCGGCCCCGGCACCCGTGAAACCGATCTGCTCGATCCGGGCAACACCGTCCGGCGGCTGAACGCGGTGCTGCTGTCGGGCGGCAGCGCCTACGGCCTCGCCGCGGCCGACGGCGTCATGCGGTGGCTCGAGGAACACGGCGAGGGCATCCCCATGGATCCCACCGATCCCACCCGCGTGGTGCCGATCGTGCCCGGCGCGGTCATCTTCGATCTTCCGGTGGGCGCGTGGCACATTCGGCCCACCGCCGATTTCGGCTTCCTGGCCGCCGAGGCCGCGGCCGTCGATTTCGCGCGTGGCTCGGTGGGGGCCGGCACGGGCGCGCGGGCGGGCTCGATCAAGGGCGGGGTCGGCTCGGCCAGCGTGTATTTCACGGACGGCCCCGCGGCCGGAATCACGGTGGGCGCGCTCATCGTGGCCAATCCGGTCGGCTCGGTCTTCGACCCGCGCACCGGCCTGCCCTGGGGCGCGGGCACCGACGGCGCGGAACGCTTCGGCCTGCGCCCGGCCGCCGCCGGCACGCTGGCCGCCGCCAACGCGCTGCCGGTCAAAGGCACGGTCCTGAACACCACCATCGGCGTTGTCGCCACCGACGCCGCGCTGGACCCGGCCGGCTGCCGCCGCCTGGCCGCCACCGCGCACGACGGCCTGGCCCGCGCCATCCGCCCCGCGCACTCGCCGCTGGACGGGGACACCCTGTTCGCCCTCGCGACCGGCACCGCCTCCCCGTCCGCGCCGGCCTTCCCGCTGCCGCCCGCGTTTCCGGCCGACCTGCTCGTGCTGGACGAATTGTGCACGGCCGCAGCGGTATGCGTGGAGCGCGCGATCGTCGACGCGATTCTCTCGGCCACCGCCGTCGCGGGCATCCCGTCCTACACCGACCTGTTCGGCGGCTGACCCCGGCCCGCCGCGCGCGGGTGTCATCCGGCACGCCGGGAATAGGTTGCCTAGGCTGACCTGTTGACGACAGCGTTTCGACGCTCCGATCCGTGTGATCGAGCGACGAGCCCATCGGAAAGCACGACCCAGCGGAAGGATTCGACGGTGCTGGTGATCAGAGCCGACCTCGTGGACGCGATGGTCGCGCACGCGCGCGCCGACCACCCCGACGAGGCGTGCGGCGTGATCGCCGGACCCGAGGGCGCCGACCGCCCCGAACGCTTCGTGCCCATGGTCAACGCCGAGCGCTCGCCCACCTTCTACCGCTTCGACTCCGGTGAACAGCTGCGCGTATGGCGCGCCATGGACGACGCCGACGAGGAGCCGGTGGTCATCTACCACTCGCACACCGCGACCGAGGCGTACCCGAGTCGCACCGACATCTCCTACGCGTCCGAGCCCAACGCGCACTACGTGCTGATCTCCACCCGCGATCCCGAGGTGCACGAGCTGCGCAGCTACCGCATCGTGAACGGGACGGTCACCGAGGAACCGGTGCACCTGATCCTGCCCCCGGACTGATCCGCGGTCCCGGAAGACTTCCACCGCACCACACTCCGCCGCGACGAAGGAGCCCAACCCATGCCGGTCACCGTGTCCATCCCGACCATCATGCGCACCCTCACCGGGGGCGAGAAGCGAGTACAGGCGCAGGGCGCGACCCTGGCCGCGCTCATCGACGACCTCGAGGCCAATCACACCGGCCTCAAGGAGCGCCTGCTCAAGGACGGCAAGCTCAACCGCTACGTGAACATCTACGTCGACGACGAGGACGTGCGCTTCGCGGGCGGACTGGACGCCGAGATCACCGACGGCGGCACCGTCACCATCCTGCCGGCGGTCGCCGGCGGCGCGCCGGACGCTCCGACCGGCGGCCGGTAGTCCGGTGGCCCGCTACGAGTCGCTGATCGCCACCCTCGGCAACACGCCCCTGGTCGGCCTGCGGAATCTGTCTCCCCGCTGGGACGGTGACGACCACGTGCGCCTGTGGGCCAAACTCGAGGACCGCAACCCCACCGGCTCCATCAAGGACCGGCCCGCGCTGCGGATGATCGAACAGGCCGAACGCGACGGGCTGCTCACCCCGGGCTGCACCATTCTCGAGCCGACCAGCGGCAACACCGGCATCTCGCTGGCCATGGCCGCCAAGCTCAAGGGCTACCGGCTGGTGTGCGTCATGCCGGAGAACACCTCGATCGAGCGCAGGCAGCTGCTGACCATGTTCGGCGCGGAGATCATCGACTCGCCCGCGGCGGGCGGCTCCAATCAGGCTGTGGCGCTGGCCAAGCAGATCGCCGCCGAGCATCCGGACTGGGTGATGCTCTACCAGTACGGCAATCCCGCCAACGCGCTGGCGCACTACGAGACCACCGGACCGGAGATCCTGGCCGACCTGCCCGAGATCACGCATTTCGTGGCCGGGCTCGGCACCACCGGCACGCTCATGGGCACCGGCCGGTTCCTGCGCGAGAAAGTGCCCGGGATCGACATCGTCGCCGCCGAACCGCGCTACGGCGAACTCGTCTACGGGCTCCGCAACATCGACGAGGGCTTCATTCCCGAGCTCTACGACGAATCCGTGCTGACCTCACGTTTCTCGGTCGGGCCGTACGACGCCGTACGCCGCACCCGCGAACTGGTCCTGGAAGAGGGCATATTCGCGGGCATCTCGACCGGCGCGATCCTGCACGCCGCGCTGGGCGTGGCGAACAAGGCCGTCAAGGCGGGCGCCCGGGCGGACATCGCCTTCGTGGTCGCCGACGGCGGCTGGAAATACCTCTCGACCGGCGCGTACGACGGCACCCTGGACGAAGCCGAAGAGCGACTGGACGGCCAGCTCTGGGCCTGACGCCGACCCGATGGCGCAGCGCCGCGGCCTTGCAGCCCGAGATCGCCGACGAGCTGAATCCGAGTGTGCGCACGCTGCGCCGCCGCGGACGGCACCCGTCGCGCGGCGGTCTGGCCGAGCTGGTCTCGGATCGCACCGCGCTCGTGCCCGTCGGCGGAGCCCGCCGGGTGCGGCTCATCTGCCGGATTCGTCCGTCTCGACGGGCGATCGCGGGGCGTCGCCGCCCGATAGCGGTGTGCCCGGCGCGCCCGGCGGTACGCTCGGGGCAGAGTGCGGCCTAGGAGGTCTGGCTATGAGTGGCGGCGTCGGAGCGTCTTTCGACCCGGATCGAATCGGGCGGCTGCGCGGGCAACTCACCGATCCACGCTCGGCCGCGGGCGGTGGCGGAGCGCTGAAACTGTTGTGGCAGCGCGCCATTGCCATCATCCTCGCGTTCACCGCGCTGCTGTACGGGGTCGAGGGCGTCGACTCGGTAACCGGACATCAGCTGGACCTGGCGATCGGCGTCGAGCCGCGCCGGATGGACGGGCTCAGCGGGATCTTGTTCGGCCCTGTGCTGCATGCCAATTGGGAGCATTTGATCGGCAATACGCTGCCGGTCCTCATCCTGGGCCTGCTGACGTTGCTGACCGGGATCGGGCGCGGGCTGGCCGCCACCGCGATCGTCTGGGTGATCGGCGAAACCGGCACCTGGCTGACCGGCGCGACGGGGTCGGTGCATGTCGGGGCGTCGGTCCTGGTGTTCGGCTGGCTCACCTACCTGATCTCCCGGGGACTGTTCGCGCGGAATGTGGCGCAGATCGCTATTGGCGTCCTGGTGGGGTTGCTGTATGGGTCGATTCTGTGGGGAGTCCTGCCGGGACAGGACGGAATCTCTTGGCAAGGACATCTTTTCGGGGCGGTGGGTGGTCTGGTTGCGGGGTGGGTACTCTCTGGGGATGAACGTCGTCATCGTCGAGGGGCTAACGCCGGCCGTCTCGCGTCGTAGGGGTGACGGTGGCACCGGTCGGCGATTTGGGGGATCCCTCCTTGAGTGAGACAGCAGCGTGGCAGCATGGGGGAATGCGCCTCACCGTGATCGGGTGCTCGGGCAGCGTGTCCGGCCCGGATTCCCCGGCCTCGGGATACCTGCTCACCGGCCCGGATATGACACCCACCGTCATCGATTTCGGCCCCGGGGTCCTGGGCGCGCTGCAGCGCTACCTCGACCCGGGCGAAGTGGATATCTTCCTCACCCACCTGCACGCGGACCACTGCCTGGATCTGCCGGGCCTGCTGGTGTGGCGGCGCTACCACCCGAACCCGCCCACGGGTAAGGCCATCGTCTACGGCCCCACCGACACCTCCCTGCGGATCGGCAACGCCTCCGCGGAGATCGGCGGCGAGACCGACGACTGGTCCGACGTCATCGACATGCGCACCTGGGTCGCGAACGAGCCGATCACCTTCGGCCCCGGCCACGTGGTGGAGGCCCGGCGCATGTTCCACCCGCCGGAGTCCTACGGCCTGCGCTTCCGGACGGCCGCCGGCAAGACTTTCGTCTACACCGGCGACACCGCCATCTGCGACGACGTCTTCGAACTCGCGCGCGGCGCGGACGTGCTGCTGGCCGAGGCGTCCTGGACCCACGACCCCGCGAATCGCCCCCCGGGCATTCACCTTTCGGGCCACGAGGCGGGCCTGGTCGCCGCCGAGGCGGGCGTCGGCGAACTGCTGCTGACCCACATTCCCCCGTGGACGTCCCGCGAAGACGTCATCGCCGAGGCGAAGGCTGTCTTCAAGGGTCCGGTACACGCCGTCTCCCCGGGCGAAACCTTCGACATCTGAGGTCTCCCCCGCCTCCCCGGATATTCAGCGCACGGCCTGGGAGCCGTCGGCAGTTTCGTACGCGTGGTGCGGTTGGGTGCGCCGACGATTTTGGGCGTACCCCACGAGTTACCCCGACACGCACGAAATCAGTTCGCCGGTTCCCCTGGGGAGAATTCGCGGTGTTGGCCCCGCTAGGGTTGTGCCGTGTCTAAACGAGCCGATGGTAGGGCGGATGACGAACTCCGCGACGTGAAGATCACCCGGGGATTCACCTCGCATCCGGCGGGGTCGGTGCTGGTCGAGTTCGGGGGGACGCGGGTCATGTGCACCGCGAGCGTCACCGAGGGCGTGCCCGGGTGGCGTCGTGACTCCGGAATGGGCTGGCTGACCGCCGAATACGCCATGCTGCCCGCCGCCACGCACACCCGCTCCGGGCGTGAGTCGGTGAAGGGCCGGGTCGGCGGCCGCACCCAGGAGATCTCCCGGCTCATCGGCCGGTCACTGCGCGCCTGCATCGACCTGTCCACCATCGGCGAGAACACCATCGCGGTGGACTGCGACGTGCTGCAGGCCGACGGCGGCACCCGCACCGCCGCCATCACCGGCGCGTACGTCGCGCTCTCGGACGCCATCACCTACCTGGCCGCCGCCGGTCAGCTCACCGACCCGCAGCCCATCTCGTGCGCCATCGCCGCGGTGAGCGTCGGCGTCGTCGACGGCCGGGTGCGCCTGGACCTGCCGTACGAAGAGGATTCGCGCGCCGAGGTCGACATGAACGTGGTCGCCACCGACACCGGCACCCTGGTCGAGATCCAGGGCACCGGCGAGGGCGCCACCTTCCCGCGCTCCACCCTGGACCGGTTGCTCGATTCCGCGCTCGCGGGCTGCGAGCAGCTGTTCCTGGTGCAGAAGGAGGCGCTGGCGCTGCCCTACCCGGGTGTGCTGCCCGAACGGTCCGAGACGGGAAAGAAGAAGTCCTGATGTCGCGCCGGGTACTGGTCGCCAGCCGTAATGCCAAGAAGCTCAACGAATTGCGCCGCATCCTCGACGAGGCCGGGATCGCGGGCCTGGAAATCGTCGGACTGAACGACGTTCCCGAATACGAGGAGGCGCCCGAGACCGGCGCGACCTTCGAGGAGAACTCGCTGGCCAAGGCCCGCGACGGCTTCGCCGCCACCGGATTGGCCTGTGTCGCGGACGATTCCGGCATCGCGGTGGACGCGCTCAACGGCATGCCCGGCGTGCTGTCGGCCCGCTGGTCCGGCACACACGGCGACGACGCCGCCAACAACGCGCTGCTGCTGGCCCAGATCGGGGACGTGCCCGACGAGCGGCGCGGCGCGCACTTCGTGTCCACCTGCGCCCTGGTCGCCGACGGCGTCGAGACGGTGGTGCGCGGCGAGTGGCCGGGCGTCATCGCCCGGAAGCCGGTGGGCGACGGCGGTTTCGGCTACGACCCGCTGTTCGTCCCCGAGGGCGGCACGGTCTCCGCGGCCCAGCTCACCCCCGCCGAGAAGGACGCCGTCTCGCATCGCGGGCGCGCGCTGAAGCAGCTGCTTCCGGCGCTGAAGGCCCTGGCCGAGAACTGAATTCGGCTGTAAGACTCGAAAGCGCTCCCCGCGGTCATGGCGGGGAGCGCTTGTCGATGTACGGGGGCGTGCGTCAGATCCCGAAGGTCTTGCGGACTTCCAGGGTGCGCTTGTGCTCGAACCAGAACGACAGGAACGGAACCGTGCCCGCCAGGCAGGTCAGCGCCGTGGTGACCGGCTCCCAGCGCGCCTTGATTCCGAGGTCGACGGTGAAGACCAGGTAGATCATGTAGAACACACCGTGCGCCTGGGCGATGTAGAAGAACCACTCCGGGGCGGTGTTCTTGTCCTCGAGCAGCAGGTACTTGTAGACCATCTCGCCGGACAGCACCAGCAGCCACAGGCCGGTGATCCAGGCCAGGATCCGGTAGCGCAGCAGTGCGCCGCGGATCTTCTCGGTGGGGGCGGCGCCGGCCGGTCGGGCCGGGGTCGCGGCATCGGTGCGCACGGCGGGTTCGGCGTCCGTGTTCACGGGGGATTCGTCGCGGGTGGTCACCCGGCGCTCCTCTCGGTGTTGTTGCCCAGTCCCGCGTCCTGAATGCGTTGATCCATGTCGACGGCGTGCAATTCGGCCAGGTACCTGTTGTATTCGGTGGTCTGTGCGTCGGCCTCCGCGGCGGCTTTCGGCCGTTCGGGCAGCAGGCCCGCGGGAATCTCGCGCGGTGCGGCCGATGTCACGCGCCGCGGGCGCGGGGCGGACGCGGCGCCGTGATCGGAGGCGTCCGCGCCGCCGGGGTCACCCTGCTGTGCGACCTCGTCCCGCGCGGCCTTCTCCAGCCGCACGAAACGCACGTAGGCGAAGATGACGAAACCCGCGAACAGCGGCCACTGCAGCGCGTACCCCAGATTTTGGCCGGTACCGCTGCCGGATTCGTAGCGGGTCCACTGCCAGTAGCCCAGTGCCAGGCACGCCGCGAACGCCACGATCACGAACACGATCAGGGCCGGGCGGCGATGGGGTGCGGCGGACACCCCATCAAGGTACCCGGCTACTACGGCTCACGTAGTAGCCGGGTTGTTCCCGCTCAGAACTTGTAGGTGACACCGGTGAGTCGCTCGGACTCCTCCCAGAGGCGGCGCCAGAGCTCACGGTTCTGGGACAGCTTGCTGGAGGAGGCGGCCTCGACCGGGCCCTGGGCGCCGCGCAGGCGGTTCGGGCCCCAGTAGACGGTCGGGTCGGCGTCGGTCTCGGTGGCCGCGAAGAGCGAGGAGTGCGCGGCGCGGGCGGGGGAGTGCCCGACCATCGCCACGAACGGCTTGGAGATCTTGTCCAGCGGGGTTTCGGTGCGGGCGAACAGATCGGTGGCCGAGACGCCCGGGTGCACGCCGTAGGAGCGCTTGGCCGACCCGGCCTCGCCCAGGCGGCGCTGGAGCTCGCGGGCGAACATGAGATTGGACAGCTTGGACTGCGCGTAGGCCAGATTGCGCTGGTATCGGCGGTTCTCGTAGTTGAGGTCGTCGATCCAGAGCTTGGGGGTCTGGCGGTGCGCGATGGAGGCCAGCGTGACCACCCGGTCGCGCATCCGGTCCAGCAGCAGGCCGGTCAGCGCGTAGTGGCCGAGATGATTGACGCCCCACTGGGTTTCGAAGCCGTCGGCGGTCCGCCGGAACGGAATGTTCATCAGGCCGGCGTTATTGATCAGCACGTCGAATTCGCCCGTGCCGTCGGCGAATTCGCGCACCGAGGCCAGATCGGCCAGATCCAGCGCGGCGACCCGCACGTCACCCTCGATGCGGTCGGCCACTTCCTGGGCCTTGGCGGTGTTGCGGCAGGCCATGATGACCGTCGCGCCCTTGCTCGCGAGTACCTTGGTGGTCTGCTCGCCGATGCCGCCATTGGCGCCGGTGATCACGAAGGTGCGTCCGGACTGATCCGAGATGTTGCTTGGCTTCCATGCCATGGCTGTTGACCTCACAGGTTCGGCGTTCGATGTGCACCGTCGCACTCGCTGGCCCGTACCTTACTCCAGAGTAAGTTCGGGCGGTAGTCCGCTCGATCGGACAGTGGGCGTTCTCAGCCAAGCATGCCTTCGAGCGCCCGGGCGCGGGCCGGTTGGCGCAACTTCCCCAGCGCCTTGGCCTCGATCTGGCGCACGCGCTCCCGGGATACGCCGAAGATCCGGCCGACCTCCTCCAGTGTGCGCGGCTCGGCGTCGCCGTCCAGCCCGTATCGCAGCACGATGACCTGCGCCTCGCGCTCGGGAAGTCCGGCCAGCACGCGGCGCAGCTCGCCGCCCAGTGCGCCGTCGGTGGCCACCGCCGCCGGGTCCGGGCCCGGGTCGGGCAGCAGGGACCCCAGATCGGCGTTGTCGTCCTCGCCTATCGGGGTGTGCAGCGAAATCGGTTCGCGCGCATGGCCGAGCAGATCGCGAACCTGCGCGACCGGCAGGTCCAGCTCGGCGGCCAGCTCCTGCGCGGTGACCGCGCGGCCCAGTCGCTGGGACAGCGCGCGTTCGGTGCGCAGCACCCGGTTCAGGATCTCGGCCACGTGGGACGGCAGCCGGATGGCCCGGCCGCGCTCGCTCAGCGCGCGGCCGATGGCCTGCTTGATCCACCAGGTCGCGTAGGTCGAGAGTTTGAAGCCGCGCCGGTACTCGAACTTGTCGATGGCGTGCATGAGCCCGAGTGTGCCCTCCTGCACCAGATCCAGCATGGACATGCCGGTGGCGGGCGGGTAGCGCTTGGCGATAGAGACCACCAGCCGCAGGTTGGCGCACACCATGTGGTCCTTGGCGCGCTGTCCGTCCGCGCTCGCACGCAGCAGTTCCCGCCGCTGATGTGCGCTGAATTCGGTTCCCGCGCAGTCGGATTCGGCCAGTCGATGCCGGGCCAGGACCCCGGCCTCGATGCGCTCGCCCAGGGCGTACTCGTCGGCTGCGGTGAGCAGCGCCGTGCCGCCGATGCGGCGCAGATAGTCCTTGATCGAGTCCTCGCTGAGGGTCATGGGGCTCGCTGCGCCGGCGCCGGTGGTACGGGCGGTGGTGGTCGCGGTGACGGTCATGTGCGGCTCCCTCGGTCTCGCTGCCGTCCCCGGCAACGCGATAAATATAGGTTGAGGCTAAAAATATGTCAACCACGAATTTATGACGAGATAAGCTATGCTCCTTCTCATGAGTCGACAGGCCGCCGATCCCGGCGCTCGCCCGGACGGGCTACGTGCCCGCAAGAAGCAGCGGACCAGGGAGAACATCTCCAGCACCGCCACCGAGCTCTTCCTCGAGCGCGGGTACGACGCGGTCACGATCGCCGAGATCGCCGCCGCGGCCGACGTCGCCAAGATGACCGTCACCAACTACTTCCCGCGCAAGGAAGACCTCGTCCTGGATCTGGCGGGGGAGTACGTCGGCGGGCTCGCGGCCGTCGTGCGGGCGCGGGAACCGGGGGAGTCGGCGCTGCACGCGCTGCGGCGCGCGTACGAGGCGGCCGCGCGGGAGCGGGATCCGGTGGTCGGATTCTCCGGGCCCGCCTTCGCCGGGCTGCTGGTGAGCAGCCCGGCGCTGCTGGCGCGGCTGCGGGAGTTCCACGAGGAGCGCGAGAATCGGCTCGCGGACGCGCTGGCCGCCGAAACCGATTCCGCCGCCGGTGATTTCACCCCGCGCGTCGCGGCCGCGCTGCTCGGTTCGGTGCACCGCGCGCTCTTCGAGGAGACCCTGCGCCGCGCGGTCGCCGGTGAGCCGAACGACGTCATCGCCGCGGCCGTGCTCGGTTACATCGCGACCGCGTTCGACACCCTGGAACCGGCGCTGGGGACGTACGCGGTGCGCGCCGGCTGAGGTCTCGCGGGCCGAGCGGCGCTGCCCCGCGGCCGAGCCGTTCCCGTGTGGGCGCATGATGCAACCGAACGGTCTCATTTGCCGTGTCGTTGCTCAATCGGGGCTGGTGAGCGCAACATACTGGGCCGATGACCGGTGCCAGCGCAGCCGCAACCCTCCCGTCGCCACCTCAGCCGCTGAGCAAGGCCCGTATCGACATCATCTTCGGGACCGTGGTGCTCGGCATGCTCATGGCGGCGCTGGACTCCACCATCGTCGCCACCGCGTTGCCGACCATCGTCGCCGACCTCGGCGGAGCCGGGCATATGGCGTGGGTCGTGACCGCGTACCTGGTGGCCGAGGCCATCGCCACGGCGCTGGCCGGCAAATTCGGCGACCTGTTCGGCCGCAAACTCGTCTTCCAGGCCAGCGGGGCCATCTTCATCATCGGCTCGATCATCGCCGGCATGGCGGGCGACATGACCCTGCTCATCGTCGCGCGGGCCATCCAGGGCCTGGGCGCGGGCGGGCTCATGGTCACCTCCATGGCGCTGATCGCCGACGTGATCCCGCTGCGCGAGCGCGGCAAGTACCAGGGCGGGCTGGGCGCGGTCTTCGGCATCACCACCGTGATCGGCCCGACCCTGGGCGGACTCTTCACCGACCATCTGACCTGGCGCTGGTGCTTCTACGTCAACGTGCCGCTGGCCATCATCATGATCCTGGTGGCGGCCCGCACGATCCCGGTGGTCAAGAACACGGTCAAGCCGCTGGTCGACTACCTGGGCATCGCGCTCATCGCGGTCGCGGTCACCTGCCTGATCCTCGGATTGGAGTGGGGCGGACAGGAATACGCGTGGGGCTCGCCGGTGATCCTGGGACTGTTCACGGCCGCGGCCGTGCTCACCGTGCTGTTCGTGCGGGTGGAACTGCGGGCCGCCGAGCCCATGCTCCCCATGCACCTGTTCCGCAGCAACGTCTTCACCGTGTGCTCCATCCTGAGCTTCATCGTCGGCTTCGCCATGCTCGGCGCGATGACCTATCTCCCGGCGTTCCTGCAGTACGTCATGGGCGTCTCGGCCACCGTGTCCGGGGTCCGGACGCTGCCGCTGGTGGTCGGCCTGTTCTTCACCTCCATCCTGTCCGGCACGGTGGTCGGCCGGACCGGGCGCTACCGGTACTTCCCGATCGCCGGGACAGCGGTCATGGCCGTCGGCCTGTTCCTGATGTCCACGATGGACGCGAACACCTCGGTCTGGCTGCAGTCGCTGTACATGCTGATCCTGGGTCTGGGCATCGGCCTGGCGATGCAGGTGCTGACCATCGCGGTGCAGAACAGCGTGCCGTACGCCGATCTGGGCACCGCCACCTCCGGGGTGACCTTCTTCCGCACCATCGGCAGCGCCTTCGGCACCACGGTCTTCGGCGCCCTGTACTCCAATCAGATCGGGCCGAATCTCGGTGCGGCGGTGGCCGAGGCGAAGGTGCCGCCCGAGGTCGCGCAGAACCCGGAAGCGCTGCGGCAGTTGCCGCACGAGCAGGCGCTGCCGATCATCGACGCCTACGCCACCTCCATCGACTACGTCTTCCGATGGGTGGTGCCGGTCGCGGTGCTCGGCTTCCTGGTGGCGTGGCTTCTCAAGGAGGTGCCGCTGCGCGACAGCGCGCGCGGGGAGGCCACCGATGTCGGCGAGGGTTTCGCGGTACCCGACTCCGGCGACCGCGCCGTGCAACTGGAGCGCGCGGTGGCGCAGGTGCTGCGCAAACTCCGTGACAACGCCGTCCCGGACCCGGGAATCCTTGCCGCGGCGGGAAGTTCGCTCAGTCGCGACGAGGCGTGGGCGCTGGGGCAGGTGCGCCTCTATCAGAAACTGCGCGGCACGGCGACGGTCGGCGATATCGCCCGCACGCACTGGGTGCCGTCCGAACTCGTCGAGCCGGTGTACGCCAAGGCCGAACGGGAGGGCCTGCTCCGGCGCGCCGGGGACGAACTCGAACTCACCGATCGCGGCCTGCGCGAGGTCGATCGGGTGCGCGCGGCCTGGAAGCAGTGGCTCGAAACCCAGTTGGAGGACTGGGATCTCACCGATTCCAAGGACCGCGCGCTGCTCGATCAGGCGCTGGAGAACATCGCCACCAAACTCCTCGACGAGGCGGACCGCCCGGACGCGCTGCCCGCGCGCCGCTGAGTGCGCCGCCCGCCCCGCCGCCGAGCGCGGTGCGGCCTCAGGCGCTGACGCGCGCCGGCCGCACCGGGGCGTCCCAGTCGATCCGGAAGCGCTGCTCGGCCCCGAACACCTTCTCCGGGTTCATCATCCGGAACATGACCGGCATCACCGCCGACATCATCCGGCGCGCGATCGGCCCGGCCGCCTTGGTGCTGTTGGTGCGCGCCACCCGGGCCGCGACCGCCTCCACCCGCGGGCGGCGCAGCGCCTCGTAGGCGGCGAAAGCCGCTGCCGGATCGCCGATGTCACGCAGGCAGCGCGCCAACTCGATACCGCTCTCGATGGCCAGCGACGCGCCCTGGCCGGAACTGTTGGACGGCGCGTGCACCGCGTCGCCGGTGAGCACCATGCGCCCGCGTGACCAGTTCGGCACCCGCGGCATGATGTACAGCCCGCCGACCACCTCGAGATCCTCGGGCCGGGTCCGCCGCGCCAATTCCGCCCCGGGGTTGTCCTGCGCGTAGGTCTCGCGCAGGATCTCCAGCCACCGCTCGGCCGGGATCGCCCGCGCCTCGGTGAGCGAGAGCTTGCGATCGTGTGGCAGGTTCGCACCCCACATCACCCGCCCGTCCGGCATGGAGCCGTACAGGTAGTAGGCCCGGTGCCCGAACGCGAAAGTCATGCTCTCCGGCGGCAATTCGAGATCGCACGTGGTGTACGAACCGAAGCCGAGCATGCGCAGATAGGTCGGCCCCGGGGCCTGCGGGTCGATCAGCGAACGCGTGGCCGAATGGATGCCGTCCGCGCCGATCAGCACGTCGGCGGTGGCGGTGGAGCCGTCGGCGAAACGCGCGGTGACGCCGTCGGCGCGCTCGTCCACCCCGATCAGCCGCCGCCCGTACTCGATCTCGACGCCCTGGGCGACGGCGTGCTCGTGCAGGACCCGGTGCAGGTCCGGCCGATCGACCAGCCGCAGCGGTTCCACCCCGGCCAGCCGGGGCAGGTCGACGTGTTTGGCGCCGATGGCGGCGGACTGGGCGCTGAACGGCGCGGCGATGGCGCGAATCGCGTCGCCCACGCCGATCACGTCGAGGGCGGCCACTCCGTTCGGAGCCAGCGCCAAGTTGGAGCCGATGCTGTGCGCGGGGCCGGGATAGGCCTCGTACACCCGGGTTGCTATGCCGGCGCGCTGCAGGGCGGCCGCGGTCACCGGACCGGAGATGCCACCGCCGATGACCATGGCGGACCGCACGCGGGCAGTGTTGACGAGGGCAGTGTCAATGAGGGACATGGGTTTTCTCCCTGGGTATCGATAAAGATCGTTTACCCGAATCCCTGCGCGCGCGGCGAAGCCAGTTATCCTGTAGTTGCCAAACTCGGAGCCGAGTTCGCCTGCACGAACGAGGTTCGGGACTGTGCACATCCGGGTCTCGGCGGTCGTGTTGCAGCACGCTCGCCGGGGCCCGGTCTATCGAGAATTCGTATCCGGCGGCTGCGCCCCGGGCGCTCCTCCCTCCACTTCGGTGACGACCTCGGCGGGCGTCGTTCCGGCTAGATGCCATGCGCGCCACGTCCCGATCTCCGGGAAGGTGCCGTCGGCGAGGGCGTCGCGCGTCGTGCGCGCCCAGTGTGCCTCGGCCTCGAGCATGGCCAGTTCGTATTCGTCCTCGATGAGGAACAGTCGCGGCAAAGTGCTTTCCAGCGTGGACAATTGGGCTCGCTGTTCGGCGATCGTGCGCTCCAGCGCGGCAATTCGCGTCCCGAGCAGTTCTACGACGTCGTCCGGCGGCAGTGCCGCCAGCACCGACAGGCCCGCCATGAAGGGCCGCTGTTCGGGCATGGGCGTGGAGATGAGTTCCCGTGCCCAGTCGGCGAGTTCGGCGCGACCGGCGTCGGTGATGCGGTAGATGGTGCGCTCGGGGCGCGCGCCGTCGCGCTCGCTGCCCGCGATCTCCAGGAAGCCGTGCCGGGTGAGGTTGTCCACGACGGTGTAGAGCGAGCCCCACTTGACGCCCATGTCGCGGTCCTTGCCCCACGCCCGCAATCTGGCAGCGATCTCGTAGCGGTGCATGTCCCCGGTGGCGAGCACCGAGAGCACGGCCAGGGCCATGAGATTGCCTACCTTGCGTTTGCGGGCCATCCGCGCGCCTCCTTACTCGTCTACGAATATACGTCTACGAGTATTCGAGGACAAGGGTCGCCGCATACGACACCGGGCCCGGCGGGCAATCGCCGCCGGGCCCGGTGTCGCGCGTGCCGGGTTCAGTCCTAATCCTGCGCGAAGCGGGCGCGCAGCAGGTCGGCGGTGGGCCGGTCCGCGGGCAGGAACGCCTCGAGGTGCAACTCGGCCAGGGTGATGTCGGTGGCGGTGGCGAACGAGGTCAGGGTGGTGATGAGCCGCAGTTCGGCGTCCCCCTGCCGCAGCCGCAGCGGTACGGCGAAACCGAGGTGGTTCGGGCCGGGATCGACCGGCGGCAGGTACCCCGTCAACTCGGCGATGAGCGCGTCCAGCTCCGGATCCGGACTGTGCGCCGCGCGATTGCGCAGGCTGTCGACGATGTGCCTGCCCCACTCGGGCAGATTCAGCACCCGCGGCGCGAGGCCGTCCGGGTGCAGGGCCAGGCGCAGAACGTTCGGCGGCCCGGTCAGCAGCTCGGGTGCGCAGCCCTCGGTCAGCAACTCGAAGGCGGCATTGGCCGCGACCAGGACCCCGTACGGGCGGGTGACGACCGCCGGGTAGGGCAGGTGGCCGTGCAGGATGGTCTCCACAGCCTCCCGGACCGCCCCGAGTTCCGGTGCGTCCAAAGCGGATTCGGGGAAGGCGGGGGCGTAGCCCGCGGCCAGCAGCAGGGTGTTGCGCTCGCGCAGCGACAGTCCGAGCGATTCGGACAGCCGCACCACCATGGTCCGCCCCGGATGCGAGCGCCCCTGTTCCAGGAAGCTCAGGTACCGCTGGCTGGTCTCGGCCCGGATCGCGAGATCGAGCTGGCTGATCCGGCGCAGCGACCGCCACCGGCGTAATTGCTGCGCGAAGGGGCTCGCCGTCGCCACCGCCATGATCGTCATCCCTCCACTGTGTGCCCGGGCGCGCCGCGCCGCGATTCCCCGCGGGGTATGACGACGGCGGCCACTCGATCATTCCCCGCGGGGAATCGCACGGCGGCCGCGCGGCGCACAAACTCGGTCCCATGAGCAACGAACTCGATCAGCGCAATTCCGTCGCCGGCACTTCCCTTGCCGCGGAACCACTTCCGGACACCTCCCGCGCCTACCGCGCCGAGCCGCTGCGCGGGCTCGACGGCCTGGTCCGGGGTGATCGGCCGGTGCCGAGCCCCGGACCGCACCAGGTGGTGGTCCGCGTCCGCGCCACCTCGCTCAATCGCCGGGACCTCATGCTCCTCGAAGGCACGTACCCGGTGCCGCTGACCCCCGGCATCGTGCCGCTGGTCGACGGCGTCGGCGAGGTGGTCGCCCTGGGCGCGGGAGTCACCCGGGCCGCGCTCGGTGACCGCGTCTCCGGCACCTACTTCGTCGCCTGGAACGACGGCCCGCAAGTGCTCGCGCTGGCCTATGAGCAGTACGGCGCGAACAACGCCGGCTGGCTGGCGGATCACGTTGTGCTCGAAGAGGATTCGATCGTGCACGTGCCCGCGCATCTGACCGATGTGGAGGCCGCCGCCATGACCTGCGCGGGCCTGGTCGCCTGGTCGGCGCTGACCAAGCCGCTGCCGGTCGGGCCGGGTGAGACGGTGCTGACGGTCGGGACCGGGCCGGTGGGGCTGTTCGCCGTGCAATACGCGAAACTGCTGGGCGCGCGGGTCGTTTCGATCACCTCCTCGGCGGCGAAGGCCGAGCGGCTGCGCGCGCTCGGGGCCGACGAGGTCATCGACCGGACCGTCACCCTGGATTGGGAGCAGGCGGTCCTGGACCTCACCGGCGGCCACGGCGTGGAGCACGTGGTGGACGCGGTCGGCCTGCTCACCCTGCCGAAATCCCTTGCGGCAGCGGCATACAACGCGCAGGTGACGCTGATCGGCGCCTTCCCCGCGCCCGCCGGCGCCGAACCGGCGGACCCGCTCGGCGGCAAGTTCCTGTCCGTTCGCCGGATCGCGGTCGGCAGCCGCGCCGATTTCGAGGCGATGAACGCCGCCGTCGCCGCGCACCGCCTGCGCCCGGTCATCGATCGCGTCTTCGCCTTCGACGAGGCCGTCGAGGCGTACCGCTACTTCACCGAGCGCGACCCGTTCGGCAAGGTGGTCATCACGGTGTCGTGACGGTCCGGCGGGTCGGCCGCGATCCGCCCCCGACCGGGGTGAACGGGTATCAGCGACCTTTCCGCAATGCTGCTCAATAGATGCTGAGCTGGAATATTCGTCTCCGGTCGAGCGCGTATAAGTTTCTGGCAAATCTGTGTACCGTGCCTGAAGGACGAGCTTTTCGGATCGGCGACAGCGCTGCTTCGAACGAAGGAGTTCCTCGGTGGCACTGGGCACGATGCAGAAGAAACCCCCCGCCGGACCGGACAACGACGGCACCCCCGGCGTGACCGAGCCCGGGGAGATGTCGCTGCGTTCGGTGGTCGTCATGGGCGCGCTCGCCGTCGGCATCGCCTGTGTGCTGGTCGGCGGCGGACTGGGCGCCGGGCTCGGCGGCACGTCCGACGGGACGGAGTCCACCACCACCCCCGGATCCAAGTCCTCGACCACGCAGCCCGTCGATTCGGCGCCGCCGCCCGCGCCCGCCCCGCCGCCGCCCGCTCCGGAACCGCCGCCCGCGGAGGCGCCGCCCCCACCGCCGCCGCCCGCCCCCGAGCCCGAGCAGCAGTACATCCCGCCCGCGCCCGCCGAGCCGCCGCCGCCCGAGCCCGCGCCCCCGGCGGAGCCTCCGCCTCCGCCGCCGCCCCCGCCGGTACCGGACATCCTGGCCCCGATCCTGCCGTTCCTGCTGCCCCCGCCGCCCCCGCCGCCGCCCGCCCCGTAGGAGGTAGACCGCCATGCTCGGTAGCGTTCACGAATCGAAGCCGGCGGACGAGGGTGACATCGACCCCCGGGCACTGCGCTCGGTGGCCGTGGCCTCCGGGCTGATGGTGCTGGCGATCGGCACGGGCATGCTCCTGACCGGCACCGGCGACACCGGCGCGGCCGAGTCCACCCCCACGGTCGCCCCACCCCCGATCACGACCCCCGCGTTGGTGATTCGGGTGCCCCTGGCCCCCGCCGCCCAGGTGCCGCCGGTGGCGGGAGTTCCACCGGTGGCCGGAGTTCCACCCGTAGCCGGGGTGCCGCCGGTGGCGGGAGTTCCACCGGTAGCCGCGGTGCCACCGGTCGAAGGCGTCCCGCCGGTCGACGGCCTACCGCCCGTCGAAGGTGTCCCACCGGTGCCCGGGTTGCCGCCGGCCGAGGCCGTCCCGCCGATCCCTCCCGCCGGCGCGGTGATCGACCCCGCCGTACTGCCCCCGCTCGACGCACCCGAGCCGCCCCCGCCCGCCGAACCCGGCCCTCCCCACCCGGTGGAGCCGCCGGTCCCGGTGCCGCTGCCCTGATGTCGCCGTAACCGCCGCACCGGGGTCGTCCTGCCTCGGTGCGATGCCCGGCCGGTGACAAGGAAGTCCCGCCCCCGGACGCGGGTCCGGTCGAATGCGTACTGGACGGAGGGCCACGAACCAACTACCCCGTCCGATGGAACCGCCAATCCCGTTGCTATTGAGAATATTTCGTTCAAGTCGTCGGATCGCGACGTCCTCGTTCGGCCGCCGGTACGCGATCCGGAGCGGCACCGGCAACCCGACGTCAGCCCTGCGCGCTGCCCGTCGGAGGCCCGACACGTCCGCCGGCTGCCTACGCGGTTTGTGACGGCCGAGTCCGCGGGCCGCCGATGGACGCGCTCGCCGCCGTTCCCGGATTGCTGCGTTCGACGGTTGACCCTGGGCATTCGCGACGGCGGCGCCGCCGACTCGTTCGGCGAACCGAACTCGTCCCTCCGGGCGTTCGCCTCGTGCGTCGGGTGAACATCGCCGGCGCCACGCGGAGATGTGCCCGGCGGAGCGGCGTCGCACCACCCCCTGACCGTCAGAGGCCTGACACGTCCGCCAGCTGACCGATGCCGTAGGTGACCGCCATGGCCAGCGCGCCGCCGATCACCACGCGGAGCACCGCGCGGCGGGGATCGCTGCGGCCCAGGCGGGAGCTGACGGTGCCGGTCACGGCCAGGGCCACGAGGACCGCGACGAACGTCACCGGGATCCGGTACGACACCGGTGGCAGGAGGATGGCCAGGAGGGGGAGCAGGGCGCCGAGGGTGAACGCCACCGCGGAGGACAGGGCCGCGTGCCAGGGGTTGGTGAGTTCGGTGGGGTCCAAACCCAATTCGGCTTCCGCGTGCGCCCGGAAGGCGTCGTGCTCGGTGAGTTCGGCGGCGACCCGCCGGGCGGTCTCGGCGGAGAGTCCCTTGTTCCGGTAGATCTGCGCCAGCTCGGCGAGTTCGTAATCGGGTGATTCGGCGAGTTCGCGCTTCTCCTTCGACAGCAGCGCCCGTTCGCTGTCGCGCTGCGTGCTCACCGAGACGTACTCGCCGGCGGCCATGGAGATCGCGCCCGCGGTGAGCCCGGCGATGCCCGCGGTGAGAATCGCGGAGGTGCCGGTGTTCACCGCGGCCACGCCCACGACGAGCCCGGCGGTGGAGACGATGCCGTCGTTGGCCCCGAGGACCCCGGCCCGCAACCAGTTCAGCCGAGCGGCCAGGCCCTCGGTCTGATGGGGCTCGTGCGGATGCGCCAGTCCGTCCGAATCGGTCGTTTCGGTCACTCGAAAAGCGTAGGCGTCCCGGTGCGCCGAACGGCGGGACGGCGCGCCGCCATGATGTTGCCCACACCGGCGGGTCCCTCGGCCCGTACCGTGCGCACCCGATGTTTTCGCCGGTGGGCGGGGGTGCCGCCGGGCCGTGCCCGCGGGCGACGCGCCGGGGCGTCTCACCAGCGCGATTTCAGGGCGATGTCCGAATTTGGATAGGATCCTCTCGACTTCCCGTCGACGTACCGCCGACCATCGGAGCCAATTTGCTGCCAGTCCTGCTCGCACTCGCGTTCGCCGCGCTGGCTGCGCCGTGGTGCGTCCGGGTCTTCGGTCGCGACGCTTTCTTCGGTCTGGCGCTCGTCCCCGCCGCGGGACTGCTGTGGGTCATCGCGAATTGGGGCTCCACGCAACAGGTTCGGATCGAGTGGGCGCCCGAGATCGGGATGAACATCGATCTCCGCTTCGATTCGCTGGCCGCGATCATGGCCAGTCTGGTGCTCGGCGTCGGTGCGCTCATCCTGGCCTACTGCGCCAGATACTTCGAGAACGACGAACCTCGCCTCGGTGCGTTCGCGGGGCTGCTCACGGCCTTCGCCTGCGTCATGTTCGGCCTCGTCACCAGCGACAACATGCTGCTGCTGTTCACCTTCTGGGAACTGACGACCGTGCTGTCGTTCCTGCTGGTCGGCCACTACGCCGACCGCCCGGACAGCCGCCGCGCCGCCATTCAGGCGCTGCTGGTCACCGGCGCGGGCGGGCTGGCCATGCTGGTCGGCGTCGTCATCCTGGGCGAGGCCTACGGCAGCTACCTGCTCTCGGATCTGCTGGCGGCGAGCGACGTGCCCACCGGCACGGCCGTCGATGTCGCGGTGGTCCTGGTTCTGGTGGGCGCGCTGAGCAAGTCCGCGCTGATCCCGCTGCACTTCTGGCTGCCCGGCGCCATGGCCGCCCCGACCCCGGTGAGCGCCTACCTGCACGCCGCCGCCATGGTGAAAGCCGGTGTGTACCTGGTGGCCCGGCTGGCCCCGGTCTTCTCGGAGTCACCGCTGTGGCACCCGCTCGTGCTCGGGCTGGGCGTGACGACCATGGTGCTGGCCGGAATTCGTGCCCTCCAGGTCACCGACCTGAAACTGGTGCTGGCGTTCGGCACGGTCAGTCAGCTCGGCTTCCTGGTGCTGCTGGTCGGCATCGGCACCCCCGGCGCGGCGCTGGCCGGTATGACGCTCGTGGTGGCGCACTCGCTGTTCAAGGCGTGCCTGTTCATGGTGGTCGGCATCGTCGATCACAGCGCGGGTACCCGCGACCTGCGGCGACTATCGGGGATCGGGCGGCGCGAGCCGGCGCTGTTCGGCATCGCGCTGCTGGCCGCGCTGAGCATGGCGGGCCTGCCGGTACTGCTCGGATTCGTCGGCAAGGAGGCCGCGCTCGGCGCGATCCTGGACGCCGGGAATCTCACCGGCATCAGCCGAATCCTGTTGTGCGCCGGTGTCGTAGCCGGTTCCACCCTGACCGTCGCGTACAGCGCGCGCTTCATCTGGGGCGCTTTCGCCGCCAAGCCCGCCACGGACGGTCTCGGCTTCGCCGACTGGCATCGGCCCGGCGCGCTGTTCCTCGCGCCCGCCGCGGTGACCGCGCTCGCCGGCCTGCTGGGCGGTCTCGCGGCGCCCTGGGTCGACGGGCTCATCCGGCCCTATGCCGAGACCCTGCCCGGGGCGGTCCCCGAGCACCTCGCGCTCTGGCACGGCGTCACGGTCCCGCTGGCGCTCACCGCGGGCATCATCGCCGCCGGCGCCGCGATCTTCCAGTACTTCGGCCGCGGCGGTGAGTCCACCCGTTCGCTGCTGGGCAACGCGGACCGCGTCTACGACGCCACCCTGCGCGGCATGGACCGCATCTCCCTGCGCATGACCGGATCGGTGCAGCGCGGTTCGCTGCCGCTGAGCCAGGCCACCATCCTGGGCACCATGGTGGTGCTGCCCGCGGTGATCCTGGCGACCGGCACTCGCACGGGAGTCGAACTGCGCCTGTGGGATTCGCCGTTGCAGCTGGCGATCGGGGCGATCATGGTCGCGATGGCGATCAGCGCCACGGTGCTGCGCAACCGCCTCGCCAGCGTGCTCGTCGTGGGCGTCACCGGCTACGGCTCGGGCGTGCTGTTCGCGATGCACGGCGCGCCCGATCTGGGCCTGACCCAGGGGCTGGTGGAGACCCTCACCCTGGTGGTGTTCGTTCTGGTGCTGCGCGCCTTCCCCGCCGAGATCGAGGAGAGCCGCACCGCCAGCTTCAAGGTCCGCCGGGCGCTGCTCGCGGCCGGCGTCGGCGTGACGGTCGCGGTGCTCGCGGGATTCGCCATCGCGGCCCGCACCGCCGAACCGATCTGGCATCTGATCCCGGCCGCCGCCTACGAGGGCGGCGGCGGCAAGAACGCGGTCAACGTCCTGCTGGTCGACATCCGCGCGTGGGACACCCTCGGCGAGGTCTCGGTGCTGATCGTGGCCGCCACGGGTGTCGCGTCCCTGGTCTTCCGCAATCGCCGCTACGGCGCTGCTCCGCGCGCCGCGGACTCGCCCGACTACAACCCCGACCTGCCGAGCTGGCTGCCCGCGGGCAGGCTCGTGGCCAGCGAGAAGCGGTCCATGGTCCTGCAGCTCACCACCCGCCTGGTGTTCCCGACCATCATGGTGCTCTCGGTCTACTTCTTCTTCGCCGGTCACAACGCCCCCGGCGGCGGCTTCGCGGGCGGGCTCATCGCCGGCTTGGCGCTGACCCTGCGCTACCTGGCCGGCGGCCGGTACGAACTGGGCGAGGCGCTGCCGGTGGACGCCGGGCACCTGCTCGGCGCGGGCCTGACCCTGGCCGCGGGCACCGCCACCACCTCCCTGCTGCTGGGCGCGCCGCCGCTGTCCTCGGCGATCATCGAGTTCACCCTGCCGGTCTTCGGGCAGATCAAATTGGTGACCGCGCTGTTCTTCGATCTGGGCGTCTACCTGATCGTCGTCGGCCTGGTGCTCGACGTGCTGCGCAGTCTGGGCGCGCGCCTGGACATGGAACTCGGCGACACCACCGACGACGAATCCGAGACGGCGACGGAAGGTTCCCGAGCATGAGCGGCCGAGCGCGATGAGCCCCAATCTGACGCTGCTGATCCTGATCGGCGTGCTGACCGCGTGCGGGGTCTACCTCATCCTCGAACGCGCCATCTCGAAGATGCTGCTGGGCATGATCCTGGTGGGCAACGCCGTGAACCTGCTGCTGCTCGCGGTGGGCGGGCCCGACGGCGCACCGCCCATCCGCGGCGCGACCGACGCCACCGACACCGAGATGGCGGACCCGCTGGCCCAGGCCATGGTGCTCACCTCGATCGTCATCACCATGGGCCTGGCGGCGTTCGTGCTGGCGCTGTCCTATCGCGCCTACATGCTCACCACGACCGAAGACGTCCAGGTCGACGAGGCCGACGCCGAGGTGGCCACCCGGCGCGACGGAGAGGACCCGGAAGATTGAACGTTTCACCGGACCTCATCCGCGTACTGGCCCCGCTCCCGGTGCTGGTGCCGCTGCTGGCCGCGGCGGCCACCCTGGTCTTCGGGCGCATGCCCAATCTGCAACGCGCCGTCATGCTTTCGGCTCTGGCCGCCCAGGTCGTCATCAGCGCCCTGCTGCTGATGCTGGCCGATCAGCACGGCACCGTGGCGCTGCAGGTCGGCGGCTGGGACTTCCCGATCGGTATCACGCTGGTGGTGGATCGATTATCGGCGGCCATGCTGCTGGTCTCGGCGATCGTGCTGCTGTCGGTCTCGCTGTACGGCTCCGGTCAGCGCCTGCGCGACAGCGGCGACGATCAGCCCACCTCGATCTACCGGCCCACGTATCTCATTCTGACGGCGGGCATCTCGGGCGCGTTCCTGGCCGGTGACCTGTTCAATCTGTACGTCGGCTTCGAGATTCTGCTCGCCGCCTCGTACGTGCTGCTCACCGTGGGCGCGACCACCGAGCGCATTCGCGCGGGCGTCACCTACGTGCTCGTCTCGATGTTGTCCTCGCTGATCTTCCTGATCGGCATCGCCCTCATCTACGCGACGGTGGGCACCCTGAACATGGCACAGATCGCCGAGCGCACCGGCGTCGTGCCCGACGGCATCCGCACCGCGGCCTTCGCCGTGCTGCTGGTCGCGTTCGGCGTCAAGGCCGCGATCTTCCCGCTGTCGAACTGGCTGCCGGACTCCTATCCGACCGCGCCCGCGCCGGTCACCGCGGTGTTCGCGGGCCTGCTGACCAAGGTCGGCGTCTACGCCATCATCCGCACCTACACGCTGTGGTTCCCCGACGGCGGCCTGAACGCGCTGCTCATGGTCAGCGGCCTGCTCACCATGCTGGTCGGCATCCTGGGCGCCATCGCGCAGAACGACATTCGCCGCGTGCTCTCGTTCACCCTGGTCAGCCACATCGGCTACATGGTGTTCGGTATCGGGCTGACCTCGCAGGCCGGTCTGGCCGGTGCGGTCTACTACGTCGCGCACCACATTCTGGTGCAGACGGCCCTGTTCCTGGTGGCCGGTCTGATCGAGCGGCAGGGCGGGTCCACCTCGCTGCGCCGGCTCGGCGGGCTGGCCGCGGCGAGTCCGGTTCTGGCCGTGCTGTTCCTGATCCCGGCGCTGAATCTCGGTGGCATACCGCCGTTCTCGGGTTTCATCGGCAAGGTCGCGCTGTTGCGCGCGGGCGTGCTGGACGGCAGCGTGCTGGCCTGGGTGCTGGTCGGCGGTTCGGTGCTGACGAGTCTGCTCACGCTGTACGTCGTCGCGCGCATGTGGTCGAAAGCGTTCTGGCGCCCGCGTTCCCAGGCTCCCGAGGGCCATCTCGCCGCCGCCCGGACCCCGACGCTCATCGAGGACACGACCGATGTGAGCTGGGACGACCGCGTGGATCCCGGCCGGATTCCCGCGCTGATGGTGTTGTCCACCGGCGCGCTGGTGGCGGTGAGCCTGAGCTTGACGATCTTCGCCGGCCCGATCCTGGGCATCGCCGATCGCGCCGCCGCGGATCTGCACGATCCCTCGGTGTACGTCACCGCGGTGCTGGGAGGTGACGCCGATGCGGATCGATAGTTCGAGCGTGATCCGGATCGGCCTGATCGGCTGGCTCGCGGTGGTCTACACGGCGCTGTGGGGCGATCTGACCGCCGCCAATCTGCTTGCGGGACTTGTGATCGGCTTCGTGATCGTGTTCGGGCTGCCGCTGCCGCGCCTGCCGGTCTCGGGCAGGCTGCGGTTGCTGCCGCTGATCGAATTGATCGCCGTCAGTACGTATTACGCGTTGCTGTCCAGCGTGCAGGTGGCCTGGTACGCGATACGGCCTTCGCCGCCACCGGTTTCCGGGGTGCTGCGCATCGGCCTGACCACCGATTCGGACCTGGTGCTGGTGCTGTGGGCCGACGTCATGAACCTGATTCCGGGCACCATGGTGCTGGAGCTGGATCGCAAGGCGTGCCTGGCCGAGGTGCACGTCCTGGACGTCGGCAGTGCGGCGACGGTGCGCAGTTTCTACACCCAGGCGCTGCGGGTCGAGCAGATGCTGATCGCGGCCTTCGAGCGCCCGATTCCCCGACCGGTCAGGAAGTGATCCGATGGCACCCGTAGTCGCTGTCATTGCCGCGGTATTGCTGGTCGCCGCGGCCATCATCACCAGCTACCGCATTCTGGCGGGCCCCTCCACCCTGGACCGGGTGCTGGGCATCGATTCGCTCATGGCCATCGCGTCCTGCGGGCTGGCGACCTACGCGGCGTTCAGTCGCAACACCACCGTGGTGCCCGCGATCGTGGCGCTGTCCCTGGTCGGCTTCCTCGGTTCGGCGGCGGTCACGCGTTTCCGGGTGAGTGACGACCGATGACGACCCTGCTGACCTGGCTCTCGGCGATCCTGATCCTGTCCGGCTCGGTGCTGGCGCTGACCGCGGCCATCGGCATCGTCCGATTCCCCGACTCCCTCATGCGCATGCACGCGGCCAGCAAGCCGCAGGTGGTCGGGCTGGTGCTGGTGCTGTCCGGCACCGCGATCGAGATTCGCGATCACCGCGACATGTGGATGATCATCCTGGTCATCCCGTTCACGATGCTGACCGCGCCGGTGATCGGGCACCTGCTCGGCCGAACCGCCTACCGCGAGAACTCGAATCGCGGTGAACTGCGCCCGATCGACAAGTCCGGCGAGTGAGGCTCACGCGTTCCAGCGGTAGACGCGGCCGTCGCGGAATTCGTAGCTGTCCGGTGGCCTGACGCCCTCGCGGCCCGAGAGCAGGGCCATGACCCGGGTACGCCCGCGCGTGGTGATGCCGTCCTCGGTCCAGTGCACGTACGGGTGCACCAGATTCGCGAAGCTCGTCCAGTCGTCGGCGTCGACGGCGCGGAGAATCGCCGACACGGTGTTGTCCACGGGGTCAGTGAACACCCCGGGTGTGAACTGCGCGTGGGTTCGGTGCGAACCCGCGGTTCCGGTGCCCGTTTTTCCGATTGCTGCCAGTTCACTAATTTCACGGTTGGGTATGGCCGGACGGCCCGAAGCGGGTGCGCGGGGAGTTCGCCACGAGGGCGGTAGAGGCCGCATTCATAGCTGTTTCGGTCTGATAACACGTTACAGAATCCCAGGTCACATCGCGGAAATGTCCGCTGAACGGGAGTGTAGCCAGGGGTACTGGTAGGTAACTTAGAGGTCTGCATCACACCTGGAGCCGATTTGTTGTAACCGGGCGTAACCATTAGCTTTGATGGCAGGCAGTGTTGCCGATCACGGAGAAGAAGATTTGAACCTCGTCACCCGGCGTCGGCTCCGACGTCTCGTTGCAGCAGTCCCGCGTCGTCCCGTGGAATCTTCGCGAACCTCGGTCAGCGGATGACCCGGACCTTGCCGGGCCAGCGCGTACGCAAGACCTCGGCCGTCCGCATCGTGCGCGACAACTTCTCCGGCACCGCGGTGGCCTCGCTGCGCACCTTCGGCCGCGCCGCGGGCATCGCACAGGAAGCGGTGACGGGCACGTTCGGCGATATCGCGCGCGGGCAGTTCCAGTGGAAAGAAGCCATCCTGCAGGCGTGGCGACTGGTGACGGTCACCGCGATCCCGGCCATCCTGATGGCGATCCCGTTCGGCGTGATCGTCTCGGTCCAGGTCGGCAACCTCATTCACACCCTCGGCGCGGACTCGCTGCTCGGCGCGACCGGCGGCCTCGGCGTCATCAAGCAGGGCGCGCCCCTGGCCACCGGCTTCCTGCTGGGCGGAGCGGGCGCGGCCGCGCTGGCCGCGGACCTGGGCGCGCGCACCATTCGCGAAGAGATCGACGCGCTGAACACCATGGGTATCAGCCCGATTCATCGCCTGGTCATCCCGCGCATGGTCGCCATGCTGGTGGTCGCCCCGCTGCTGAACGTGCTCATCATCTTCGTCGGCGTGCTGGCCGGGTACGTGGTCGCCATCGGCGGCCAGAACGTGACGCCCGGCAGCTACTGGGCCACCTTCGGCTCCTTCACCACCACCGCCGACGTGTGGATCTCGCTGTTCAAGGCGGTCATCTTCGGCTTCATCGTGGTGATCATCGCCTGCCAGCGCGGGCTCGAGGCCAAGGGCGGCCCGCGCGGGGTCGCCGACGCGGTGAACGCCGCCGTCGTGCTCTCGGTGGTCTCCATCGTGACCGTGAACCTGGTCGCCACGCAGATCACCGCCATGTTCCTGCCCACGAGGCTGGCCTGATGTCCGCGACCTACGTCCCGAAGGGACTGCACTGGGCCGCGCGCTTCTACCATCGCCGGGGGCTGCTGCTGCGCCGCGTCGAGGGCCTGGGCTTCGTGCTCGCCTTCGTCTGGCAGGTGCTCTCGTCGATTCCGTTGACGCTCAAGCGCTATCGCGACGAGACCATGCGCGCCATCACCAACATGACCTGGGGCCGCGGCTCGATCATCGTGGGCGGCGGGACCGTGCCGATGATGATCGTGCTCGGCATGGTCATGGGCGCCTCGGTGGCCGTGGAGTCCTTCGCGACCCTGGACATGCTGGGCATGGGCCCGGTGACGGGCCTGGTCTCGGCCTACGCCACCACGCGTGAGCTCGCGCCCATCGCCGCGGCCATCGGTTTCGCCGCGCAGGCGGGCTGCCGCATGACCGCCGAGATCGGTTCCATGCGCATCTCGGAGGAGATCGACGCGATCGAATCGCTCGGCCTGCGCTCGGTGCCGTTCGTGGTCACCACGCGCGTGCTGGCCGGCGCGGTCGCGATCATCCCGACCTTCCTCATCGCGCTCATCCTGTCGTACCTGTCCTGCCGTGGCCTGATCACGCTGGTGCACGGGTCGTCGGCGGGCGTGTACGACCATTACTTCTTCCAGTTCGTCTCCGGCTTCGATGTGATCGCGGCGGTGGTGAAGGTGGCCATCTTCGCCGTCGTCGTGATCCTGATCCACTGCTACTACGGGTTCTTCGCCACCGGCGGCCCGGAGGGCGTGGGCATCGCCTCGGGTAGAGCGGTACGCGCGAGTTCGGTGGCGATCATCGCCCTGGACATGGTGCTCTCGCTCGGGCTGTGGGGATTCAACTCGGCCATCACGTTCACGGGGTAGGGGATGCCGAACTACGGAATGCCCGGCGTCGCCGTGGATCGCAAGCGATCCATGGCCGTCGGAGCCATCGCGGTGGCGCTGGTGCTCGCGGTCGCCGCGAGCTGGGCGCTGTACCGCTCGCAGAAAGCCGAAGTGGGCCTTGCGGTCACGCTGCGCACCGAGCAGATCGGCGACGGCGTGCTCGTCGGCACCGATGTGCGCATGAACGGCGTGCTGGTCGGCAAGGTCACCGACATCACCCCGGACGAGCACGGCACCCAGCGCATCGATCTGCGCCTGGACGATGCCGGGCTGTTCGGGCTGGACGACAGCCTGCGGGTGGATTACGCGCCCGCGAACCTGTTCGGCATCAGTGAGATCGATCTGCGCCGCGGGCCCGGCGGTTCGCCGCTGCGCGCGGGCGCGCTCATCGATCTGACCGGCGCCCGGGCGAGCGCCGTCTACGACGCCACCATGGGTTCGATCCTGCGCAGCGCGTCGCAGGTCGGCGATTCGGTGCTGACCCCGCAGATGGCCTCGGTCATCGCGCAGGCCGCGGCCGACACCGAGGCGCTCATGCCGCTGGCGCAGGCGCTCATCACCGCGACCCGCACGATCGCGGACAACCAGACGATGCCGCTGTCGCGACTGCTGGGCGAACTCGGCCCCGCGTTCGACGGCGGCGGCCGGTTCGCCGGGGCCACCGTGCAATCGGTCGACATGATCCTGAGCATGCAGCGCCTGCAGCGCGATCGGGCGCAGTACGACGCGGGCCTGGCCATCGTCACCCAGCAGCTGCTGCCCACGCTGGCGGGCACCCTCGGCACCGCGGGGACCGAATTGTCCGGTCTCACCGACATGCTCGCGCCGGTGCTCACGATGCTGGCCCAGATGCTGCCGCGCCCACAGCAATCCGCGGCCGAACTGCGCACGCTGCTGCAGCGCCTGCACGCCGCCATGCCCGACGACGGGCAGGGACCGGTGCTGAATCTCGAGGTCGATCTGCGCGGCGTGCCCGCGGTCGCGGTGCCGCTGCTGGGAGGTGTGCGATGACCGTCAAGGGTGCGGCCTGGCGGCTGGGTCTGTTCGCCGCGGTGATCGGGGTGGTGCTGTCCCTGGTGCTCACGGCCATTTCGCGGCCGGTCTCCGGGGACACCGAAAACCACGAGGCCCTGTTCACCGACGCCAACGGCCTCAAGGTCGGGGACGACGTGCGCATGTACGGCGTGCAGGTCGGCAAGATCAAGGACATCGAGCTCGCCGGTGCGCAGGCGCTGGTGCGGCTCTCGGTCAAGACCGATGCCCCGATCTACGACAACAGCACACTGGCCATTCGCTACCAGAACCTCACGGGACAGCGGTACATCGATCTGCAGCAGCAGCCCGCGCCCGGGAACCGCCTGGCCGCGGACTCGCGGATCGGCACCGATCGCACCGTGCCGTCCTTCGACGTGACGAGCCTGTTCAACGGCCTGAAGCCGGTGCTGGCCACCATTTCCCCGGAGTCCATCAATCAGTTCAGCGCCAGCATGGTCGCGCTGATCGAGGGCGATGGCAGCGGTATCGGCCCGGCCATGGACGCGATCGGCAAGCTCGCCGCGCACGTGGAGAACCGGCAGCAGGTGATCGGCACGCTGATTCGCAACATGTCCGATCTGGACGACCGGCTGAGCGGACGGGTGCACTACCTGGTGCCGCTGCTGGCCCGGCTCAGCGACATCTTCGAAGCGCTGCAGGCGAACATCGGCGGGCTGGCGCACTTCGCCATGACCGCGCCGTCTGTGCTCGGGCCCATCGACAATCTGCTGCGCACGCTCGGCATCACCAGCGGCAACGACGTGGACGCGCTGATCCGGCAGATCTTCCCGGATGCCGCGGAAGCGGTCGAGGTGTTCGGGCGGCTGCCCGCGGTGCTCACCGCCGCCGACGCCGCCGCGCCCGCCAACGCCACCGGCTGGAAACCGGTGTGCGCCAAGGGCAATGCCGAACTGCCGGAGCTGGTGCAGGTGCTGATCTCGGGACAGCGGGTGGCGATATGCAAGGGATGAGTGTGGCGCGCCTGCGCGACGCGCTGCGGCGCGAGGATCTGGTCATCGACGACGGCACCCGCAAGAAGCGCGAGTTGCGCCGCGGCGTGATCGGCGCGGCCCTGCTGGTCGTGGCGCTGGTCGCGGTCGGGGTGCTGTTCGTGGTGCCGTTCGGCAAGCAGACCTACACCGCCGAGCTGTCCGAGGCGCAGTCGGTGAAGATCGGCGACGACGTGCGCATCGCCGGCATCTCGGTCGGCGAGGTGAAAACGCTGGAGCTGAAACCCGATCGCGTGATCATGACCTTCACCGTGGATTCGGATGTCTTCCTGGGCGATCAGACCTCCCTGGACATTCGCATGCTGACCATCGTCGGCGGCCACTACGTCGCGGTATTCCCGGCGGGGGAGCGGGAACTGGGGTCCTCGGCCATCCCGGCGGATCGAGTTCGCCTGCCCTACAGCCTGGTTCAGACGTTCCAGGACGCGGCGGCTCCGCTCGCCGCGCTCGACGGCAACAGCCTCAACCGCAATCTGGCCGCGCTGGGCGATTCGTTCGCGGCCGCGCCCGACAGCCTGCGCACCACCCTGTCGACCGTGGGCGCCTACGTGGACATGCTCGAACGCCAGCGCACCCAGGTGTCCAACGCCGTCGCGGTGGCAGACGAGTACGTGACCATGTACGACGGCGCCAAATCCGATCTGGGCCGACTCATGGACAACGCGAACCTGCTGGTCACCGTGCTCGAGGACAAGCACACCGAGATGGCCGAGGCGCTGCGCCTGCTCGGCGGCGTCGTGGCCCGGCTGGCCGGCGCCCAACCCGCCTGGGATGAGTCGCTGAAGACCAAACTCACCGACGCGATCGACCAATTGGAAGAGCTGGGAAGGCGTTTCGAGCCCACCCTGGCCGCCGCGCAGAGCCTGCAGCACAGGTTCGCCGAACTCGTCATCCCCGCGGACGGCGTGCACGTCGATCAGTCGCAGCAGACGGTGACCGTGCCGCCGGTGTGCGTGCCGGTGCCCGGAAAGGACTGCTGATGTTCAAGCGCATGCTCGGCTCGCAGGCGTTCATGTCGGTCGCGGGCGCGGTCCTGGTGGCGGTGCTGGCCACGGTCGGCTACTTCGTCTACTTCGACCCCATGAAGAAGACCCAATCCTATTGCGCCCTCATGCCGGACGCGGTCGGCCTCTACGTCGGCAACAAGGTGACGATGCGCGGCATCGCGGTGGGCACGGTGGATTCCATCGCCGCCGAGGGGGCCAAGGTCAAGGTCGCGTTCTCGGTGGACGCGAAGTACCCGGTCTACGCCGACGCCGCGGCCACGACCGTCGCCGATTCCATTGTGGCGGACCGCAATCTGGCGGTGCTGTTCAGCGGCAAGAATGCCGCGCAATGGGATTCGAGCCGATGCATCGACAAGACGCTGACGCCCAAGAGCATCACCGAGACGCTGACCGCCATCGCGGATCTGTCCGCGCAGCTGCAGGCCGCCGACTCCCCGAACGCGCTCGAGCACGGGCTGGCCGGGCTGGACACCGCGACCGCGGGGGCGGGGCCGCAGATCAACGAGATCGTCAAGAAGCTCGGGTCGGCGCTGGCCGCGCCCGACGCGGACATCGGGCACCTGGCGGGCATCTTCGACGCCTTCGCCTCGGTCGGGGTGAAGGTGGAGCAGCACTGGGGCGATCTGCGCTCCATGCTGCTGCGCCTGGCGCCCGCGCTGAACAACGCGAGCACCGAATTGCTCGGTCCCGGCGCGGAATTGATCGACAGCCTCGGCCGGGCGCTGCCCATGCTCAACGACCTGGTCACCATCGCCGGTGATCCGATCATGCGGGCCCTGGACGACACCCTGCCGCTGGTGCGCCTGCTGCGCGCCAACGTCGGGTCGATCTCGGAGATCATGCTCAAACTTCCGGTGCTGACCGGCGCCGCGCGGTCGGTCATGGGTGACGGCGTCACCTACGGCTCACCCCGCGCGGCGCTGCCCGTGCCCGAGGCCGAACGGGTGTGCGCCGCGGTGAACGCCCTGACCCCGGGCGCGTGCACGAATTCCGCCGACGGCATGGTGAACGTGCCGCTGGTGCCGCTGGTGCTCGACATGGCAGGTGCGCGATGACAATTCGAACTTGGCAGCGGCGCGCGGGCGCCGCGGTGCTCACCGCCGGACTGCTCGCGGGCGTCGGCGGCTGCGCCTTCGACCCGTCGTCGGTGCCGGTCCCCGGCACCACGGTCTCGGGCCCCACCTACCGGGTGCACATCGAGTTCGCCAACGTGCTCAACCTGCCCGCCCGCGCCAAGGTGATCGCCAACGGCGCGCAGGTCGGTTCGGTAGCCGGTGTGCGCGTGGTGGATTCGGTGCGTGCCGGCGGCGGCCGCGGCGGCTACGTGGTGGTCGACGCCGACATCTCGACCGATGTGCGGCTGCCCGCGACCACCGTCGCCGAACTGCGCCAGAACACCGTGCTCGGCGACATCCACCTGGCCCTGACCACGCCGACCGACGGCTTCGGGCAGCTGCTTGCCGACGGCGGCACCATCGCGCAGGAGCGCACCCGCCCGCCGGTGCAGCTCGAGGACACCATGGCCGCGCTGGCCGCGTTCACCCAGGGCGGCGCGGTGAATCAGTTGCAGGACATCATCAATCGGTTCAACACCGTGTTGCCCGCCGATCCTGGCGAGACCGAGCGCATCGCGCAGAACGCGGCGGCCAACGCCGTGGATCTGTCAGCGAATCTGGACGCGATCGACTCCCTGCTCGAGGGCCTGGGCACCAACGCCCAGGTGCTGCACGACCGCGCGGACTTCCTCGATCACGAGCTGAGTCAGCAGTCGGTGGACGCCATGACCGGCGCGACCGAGTCGATTCGCGGTGTGGCCCAGATCTTCACCGCGCTGGGGCAGATCGGCGGCGCGCTGCCGTGGCTGACGCCGGTGGTGACCGCGGCCGACGGCGCCGCGCAGGCCTTCGTGCCGCTGGCGCTCTCGGGCCGCCCGCTCGACACCTCGGTTCCCTCGAATCTGTCGCTGCTCGTCGCGCTGTTGCGCGACAAGCTGATTCCCTTCGTGGAACGCGGCCCGAAGGTGAATGTCACCGGGGTGCGGGTGGATTCGGTGGCCAAGGACGACCAGGTCGGAAATATCGTCTCGACCCTGCGCATGATCGGAGCGGTGCGATGAAGTGGGGATCGCTGGCCTCGCTCGGCGGTATCGCCGCCGTCACGGTGGTGGGTGCGGGGTACCTGACTTTCGGTGTGGTGCGCGCGGATCCGTTCGCCGAGTTCACGCACGCCTCGATGGTGCTGGCCGATTCCGGCGGTCTCAGCGTCGGTTCGCCGATTCTGCTCACCGGCATGCGGGTCGGGCAGATCACCTCGGTGGCGGGTACCGCGAGCGGGGTGGAGGTCGGCTTCCGGGTCGACGCCGACCGCCGCGTGCCGACCGACAGCGTGATCAGCATCGAGCAGCTCTCGGCGCTGGGCGAGCCCTACGTGGAGATCCGGCCCAAGACCGGCGCCGGTCCCTATCTGCGCGACGGTCAGCGCCTGGACACCGCCACCATCAAGTCCCCGCTGTCGATTCCCGAGGTGTCGCGTCAGCTGACCCAGGTCATGAATCAGCTCGACCCGAAGGTCGCCGCCTCGCTCGCGAGCACCCTGGGCGCGGCCTTCGACGGCACCGAGAGCGTGATGCCCCAGCTCACGCGCGCCGGTGATCTGCTGGCCTCGGCGATCATGAGCCGGGAACCGAAGATTGCTCAGCTACTGAACAGCTTCCAGGCTGCCGCCTCGAACATGGACGGCATCGGTGCGGCCACCGCGGCCGCTGCCCCCGCGTTGTTGCAGTTCACTCGGTCTCTGGAAGAGCTGGTCAACGCTGTCGGTAGACTGGTCGACCAGACCCCCGGACCGCAGTCGTATGTGGACAGCAATGGTCTGGCGCCCTTCCTGGCGAAGCTGACCGACTGGTTGCGGGCAGCCGGTCCCGAATTGAACAGCCTCGCGCCCCAATTGCAGCCGCTCGCGGATGCCGCGCGCACCACGGGCCCCCAGCTCGATATCAGCGCCCTGATCTCGCAGGCCCTCGCGGCCACCGGCGAGAGCGCGGTGCGCGTGCAGGTCAACGTCAAGTAGCAGTACCCGAAGAAGGAGAACACGGATGTCCCAGGACACCGATCCGAAGCGCCCCGGCGCCGGCGAATCCGAGTCGGTGGCATCCGCCGGAGCCGCCCCCGAGGCTGCCCCGGTGAACCTGGGCAAGCCCGCCGCCGAGCCGGCGGCGGCGCCCGCTCCGGCGGCGAAGACCGTGCAGCTGAAGCTCTCCACGCTGGGCCTGGCGGCCGCCGCCGTGGTCCTGATCGGCGCGCTCTTCACCACCACCGCACTGTGGCTCTCCGCTCGGCACGACCTCGCCTCGAACGAGGCCGCCGCGAACGATGCCCGGCACGCCGAGCAGGTCGCGACCGACTACGCGGTGGGCGCCTCGAACATCGACTTCACCGACCTGAATGCCTGGAACGGCCGGCTCAAGGCCAACACCAGCCCGGCGCTGGCCGCCAAGTTCGACGCCACCGCGCCCAAGCTCCAGGAGATCCTGGTCCCGCTGAAGTGGACCTCGAGCGCCACCCCGGTCGCGGCCAAGGTCGCCACCCACGACAACGGCCGCTACCAGGTCAACGTCTTCCTGAACGTCACCTCGACCAACGCCCAGAATCCGGACGGCGTGCAGACCACGGTGACCTACAACGTCACCATCGATCCGGCGCAGAACTGGAATATCACCGACGTGGGCGGCAACCTCGCACTCCCCAAGCAGTAGCGGCGGCGCGGTCCGAGCGGCAGGGCCCGGACGGCCGTGGCGCGGAAAGTGGTGCCGCACACGTCCGGTCCCGTTCCCGGGACCGGGGTACGGGACGGCCGGTATCATCGCGCGCGCTTGCTGATCACCTGGAGGAACCGTGCCCGCGAATCCCACTGCCGCCGAACTGCTGGCGACCGTCGAAGCCTCACCGCAGGCCGTAGGCGTGCACGACCGCGCCGCCTGGGTGGGGTTGTTCGCCGACAACGGCAGTGTCGAGGATCCGGTGGGCTCGCGCCCGCACATCGGCCGCGCGGCCATCGAGCGTTTCTACGACACCTTCATCGCGCCCAACGGCATCGCCTTCGACGTCGCCAATGACGTCGTCTGCGGTATGACGGTCTTCCGGGATCTGAGCATCGCCACCACCATGTCCACCGGCGTCACCCTGCACGTGCCCATGCACCTGCGCTACGACCTGGCCGAGGTCGACGGCGTGCTGAAAATCCGTGCGCTGCGCGCGCATTGGGAACTGCCGGGCATGATCGCCCAGCTGATGGGTTCGGGCGCGCAGGGCCTGCTGGCCGGCGCGAAGCTCGGTCCGCAGCTGGTGAGCAATCAGGGCGTCGGCGGCGCACTGGCTTTCATGAAGGGGATGAGCAGCGTCGGCAAGGCGGGCAAGCAGGCCGCGGCCCGGCTGCTGGACGCCATCGGCCGCGGCGAGGTCGCGGGCGCGCACGCGGCGCTGGCGCCGGTGCCGCAACTGTCGTGGGCCGGTGACGAGCGGATGTCCCTGGAGGACTTCACCCTTCGCGCCAAGGGGCTGCGCTGGAGCAAGCCGCTGGCGGCCGGGCGCAATGTCACCGCCAGCGTGGAGACCCGGGAGGGTCGCGGCATCGCACAGCTCGACTTCACCGAGCGCGGCGCTCGGATCAGCGGCGTGCGGGTGTTCGTGCCGAGTCGCCAGTTGTGAACCGGGGCGCCGGGCCCGGTGGTCAGTTCGGGGCGGCGCTGCCGCGCCGGATCGCCGATGGCGTTGCGCCCCACCAGCGTCGGCAGCACCGGGTGAAGGTCGACTGTTCGGACAGCCCGACCAGCGAGGCCACCTGACCCAGGGGGATGTCGGTGGTGGTCAGGTAGCGCCGGGCCTCCCCGCGCCGCACCTCGTCCAGCAGGGTCGCGAACGAGGTGCCCTCGGCCGCGAGCCGGCGTTGCAGCGTGCGCGGGTGCAGGGTGAGCAGCCGTGCGACAGCGTCGATTTCGGGCGCGGTGGTGCCGAGCAGCTTCTGCAGCGTGGTGCGTACCCGCGGGGTGAGCGCCGCGGCCGCGCCGCCGGATTGGCGGGACAGGAACGCCATGGCGAGCTGATGCAGATTCTCGTCGCCGCCCGACAGTGCGCGCGTGGCCAGTGACGCGGGCACGCGCAGCAGCGCCACCGGCCGCTCGATCCGCACCGGCGCGCCGAAGAATTCCTCGTACACCGCGATGGGCGCGGCGGGCCGGTACGGCAGTTCGACCGAGCGCAGCCCGTAGCGCGGTTCGGCGAGCCGCGCGATCGTGTGGTGCACGAACGCGAGACCGACATCGGTGCCCTGGACGGGGATGGGCAGACCGGGCTGGGTGACTGTGTACCGCAGCGCGATGACGCCGCGATCGCCGTAGGGGTCCGGTCCCATGGTGAGGCTGAGCGAGCGCGCGTGCACGAACAGGTAGCGCGAGGTGCAGTCCAGGACGTCGGCCAGGGTGGGGGAGTTGCGAATGGCCAGCGCGAGCGGGCCGAGCATGTCCAGGTCCTGGCGGCGTGAGATGCGCAGGCCCAGATCCGGGCAGTGCAGCCGATGGGCGGCCAGTTCCATGACCGCGCCCACGGCTTGGTCCGGAACCAGCAGATCGTCGGTGTCCAGGGCTTCGATCGGCAGTCCGCACAGGGTGGCCAGCTCTTCCGGATCTCCGCCCAGCTCGCTGACCGTCGCGCGGAATCCGCGCAATCCGGCGGATCGAATGACCGACATGTCGTACAGAATCAAATACTTGTCGCCCAGAGTCAAGAATGGACCGGACGGCCGTCCCAGACTGGAAGACATGAACGCCGCGACAACCCCCGCCGAACACCTCGATGTCGTGATAGTCGGAGCCGGACTGTCCGGCATCGGCGCGGCCTATCGTCTGCAGACCGAGCACCCGGGCCGCAGCTACGCCGTGCTGGAGAGCCGCGCCGCCCTCGGCGGCACCTGGGACCTGTTCCGCTACCCGGGCGTGCGCTCGGACTCGGACATGTTCACCCTGGGCTACCCGTTCAAGCCCTGGGTCGCGGCCAAGTCCATCGCCGACGGGCCGTCCATCCTGAGCTATATCGAGGAGACCGCCCGCGAGAACGGCATCGACCGGCACATCCGCTTCGGTACCAAGGTGGTCGGCGCCGAATGGGACAGCGCCGCCTCGCACTGGGAGCTGACCCTGGAGCAGCGCACCGGGGACACCGTCGAACTGCGCACTCTCACCTGCGGATTCCTCTACTCCTGCGCGGGCTACTACGACTACGACCGCGGCCACGCGCCGGAATTCCCCGGCCTGGCCGAGTTCGCCGGCACCGTCGTGCACCCCCAGTTCTGGCCCGCCGACCTGGATTACACCGGTAAGAAGGTCGTGGTCATCGGCAGCGGCGCAACCGCGGTCACGCTGGTGCCGGCGATGGCCGAGCAGGCCGAGCGGGTCACCATGCTCCAGCGCAGTCCCACCTGGATCTCGGCGGTGCCGGGCCGGGACAAGCTCGCGGACAGCATTCGGGAGAAACTGCCCCCGAAGCTCGCGCACCGGGTCATCCGCACCAAGAACATCCTGTTCAACATCGGCTTCTATCAGTACTGCCGCCGCCGGCCCGAGGCCGCGCGCAAGCTGCTGACCGGGCTCACCACCCGCATCCTGAAGGACCGGGACCTCGTCGCCGAGCACTTCACCCCGGAGTACGACCCGTGGGACCAGCGGCTGTGCGCGGTGCCGGACGCCGATTTCTTCAAGGCCATGCGCAAGGGCCGGGCCGAGGTCGTCACCGATCACATCGAAAGCTTTGTGCCCGAGGGCATTCGCCTGAAGTCGGGCCGGGTCCTCGAGACCGACGTGGTGGTCACCGCCACCGGCCTGCAGCTGCTGGCCTTCGGCGGCATCGAGCTGCGGGTGGACGGGGTTCCGGTACAGCTGGCCGAGGAGTTCGTCTGGCAGGGCACCATGCTCACCGGCGTGCCCAATTTCGCGGTGTGCATCGGCTACACCAACGCCTCCTGGACCCTGCGCGCGGACCTGTCCTCGCGGCTGGTGTGCCGCATCCTGGGCTTCATGGATCGGCAAGGCTACAGCGCCGTTGTGCCGCAACCGGATCGGGAGCTGCGCGAGCGGCCGCTGCTGGATCTGGCCTCGGGGTACATCCAGCGGTCCATCGGGCAGTTCCCGCGCCAGGGTGACCGGCATCCGTGGCAGGTGCGCCAGAACTACCTGATCGACGCGGCCACCACCATGCGTACCGACCTGCGCAAGACACTGCGCCCGGTGACCGCCGGCAAGGCCCTGCAGCAGGTTTGAGACACCCCTGGCTAGCATCGGGCGTATGAGTTCCACCTGGAAGTTAGTGCCCCTGGTGGCGGCCGCGCTGCTGGGCTCGGCGGCCGTGGCGACCGCCGGCCCGGCCGCCCCGCCGCCCGCTGTCGCCGATCTGTGGACGGTGCCCGCGGCCCCGGCCGAGTCCGCGACGCTCATCGTCGCGTACAGCTTCGGCAATCGCGTTCCCGCGGGCGTCGATCCGGCCCGCACCGTCGGCGAGCCGGGGCCGGTCAACACCGAACTCGCTGCCGCCGTGGTCGCCGCGCGCGGGGATCGCCGCATTCCGGTCTACGCGCAGACCGAGATCGCCGAGGTGCTGCGGTCCGCGTACGGCATGACCGATGTCGTCGCCATCGATCCGGATCGGGCCGCGGACGGCACGCTCGTCTACCTCTCCACCGACGGGGTAGCGGCCAAGATCGCCGAGGTCCGGGGCGGTGCGGTCGCCGGTGACCGCGCGGCGGTGGTGGCTTTCGCCGACCATCTGTGGCGTGCCACCCGCACCACGGCCGCGCACGGCTTCGACGCCTTCGCGCCGGCGGGCGTGGCCATGCCGAATCACTACGATCCGTACTCCGGACAGCTCTGGACGACCAGCCCGGTGCTGTATCTGCCCACCGATTTCGCGGGCAGGCTGGCGCTGCTGCGCTGATTCGCCCGGCGGGCAGCGCCTTCCGGGGGAGTGCGAGGTCCGCGCTCGCCCGCGCCCGCGGCGGGTCGTGTCCGAGGATGGGTTCGAGAGAGCACGGCAGCCGAGGAACGACCGGGGGTGGCCATGGGTTCGGACGGTGGATTCCTGTCCCGCGCACCGGGGTTGGAGCCGCCGCTGGCGCTCGGCGGTGTCGCCGCCGAATACTGGACGGCCGATTTACCCACGTGCGCAACACATTGGCAAACAATGGTGCGCGGCCATTCGGTGTCGCATACGCGCCCGGTCTCCTGTCGCAATGGCGTCATACGAAAAACGGTGGATGCACGTCCCGGAGCCGTTGCGCTACAACGGGCAATAACGCCTTCGCAGCCTGCGAAATCGGTCACTTCCGGCGAAGCGCACACCGGCGCACGGCAATTCGCCCGTGCCGTGCTGCGCGTGGCCCTGGAGGTGCTGGACGGCCGCCGTTCTCCGGCGCAGTTGCGCCCGCTGGCCGAGCCTCCCGTGATCGCCGCATTGAGCACGCTGGCGAGCACGGGGGCGGCGCCCGGGCGTGAACTCGGCGGCGCGACCCTCACCAGGGTGGATGTGATCATGTCGGACTCGCGGTGGGCGGAAGTGTGTGCCGCATACGATCGAGGAATCAGACATTTCGCCCTTGCGGCGCGTATTGTTCGCGGTCGTTCGGGGTGGCGGTTGACCGCATTCCGGGTGTGCTGAAGACCGTCTGGTCTGCGCGGTAATAGCAGAATAGTCTGATCTCGGGTAATTCCAAACGTGCCTGGTTTGAAACCTTCCAGTCATGGCATTAGCATTTCGGCGAATAGCGGCACCTCTACGTGGAAGGGCAGTCCATGGCGAAGAAAGTCACCGTAACTCTGGTTGACGACTACGACGGCGAATCGAAGGCCGACGAAACCGTCTTTTTCTCGATCGACGGGATGGATTACGAGATCGACCTGTCGATCAAGAACGCCGGTAAGTTGCGGGAGTCGCTGGAAGCGTGGACCGAGAAGGCCCGCAAGGTGGGGCGCTCCAAGCAGCGCAAGGTCGCCGTGGCGGGTGGGCGTACCCGTCCGGCGGTGGATCGCGAGGAGAGCACCGCGATCCGTGAGTGGGCACGGGCCCAGGGGCATCAGGTGTCCTCCCGGGGACGTATCCCCGCGGAGATCGTCGAGGCGTACCAGCGCTCGAAGTAAAATAACGGGAAAATCCCGTAGTGAAATTCGGCCGGAGCCGGTGCCCGATGGGTACCGGCTCCGGCCTTATAAAGAGGTTCCACCAGCGCTTATTTACGCGGCACGCAGTGGCGAATCTCCGGCGCGCGGCAGTTCCGCCCGGATTCGTTCCAGCAGTCCGCTCGCCTGTTCGCGATGTACGTCCCCCGCGCCCGAGTCGCCGGCCGCGTCGGCGAGCGCTGCCAGTACCGCGTCCATGGGCCCGAAGGACGCCATCCCGGTTTCGACGCCGATGACCGTGCCGGTATGCGGCAATAGAAATTCGTAGAGCGTTCGAATCGAGTCGGTATTGCCCAGCGCGATCGCGGTATGGGCCCGCAGCGCCGACATCAGCACCGGGTACGGTCCGTCGTGCCGCGGATCGGTGCGCTCGAAGACCGCCCGCGCCGCGTCCACGCGATCCGCGTGCACCAGCGCCAGTGCGTACGGCTGCGCCATCACGCTCGGGAGTTCGGCGTGGCTCGCGGCGATCCGGTCCACCAGCCCCGAGAGATTCCCGCGCGCCCAGCCGATCGCCATGGCGCAGAACAACTCCGACTCGGTGGCGTTGGTGCTGCCCGAACGTCGTATCCGCCTGCCGAACTGCTCGTACAACCGCTCGGCCGCGGTGACCTCGCCGCGCAGCAGCTCCATGGTGGCGGCGAAGCAGCCGACCATGTCCAGCAGCGGCTGCAACTGGCCCTCGTCCGCGCATTCGAGGGTGTGCGCCGCCCGCCGCCCGGCTTCGCGAAGATCGATGCGCGCCACCGCGACCCGGTACCCCTGATAGTGCGCCAGTGCCCGGTAGTCGGTCAGCCCCGCCGCCTCCGCCACCCGTTCCATCTCGGTGGTCAGCGCGACGAACTCCGCGTCGTAGTCGAACTCGACATAGGTCAGCGCGTTGATCGCCGCGCACACCAGTTCCGCGTCGCCGAGTTCGCGCGCCAGCGCGAGTGCCTCGCGCGCGAGTGCCTGCCCCGCGCCGTACTCCTCCAGCCCCGCCTCGAACGACGCCGCGATCCGAAGCCGCACCGCCACTTCGCTCTTCGCGATCGATCCGGCAGGGTTCACCGCCGCGGAGAACTCCCCGGCCGGGCTGGTCTGCCCGCCCGCGTCCTGCTTCGAGTGCGGTCCGCGGCGCGCTGTGCCGCCCGCGGGGTACACGCTCGCGGCCGCGTCGGCCACGAGCGCGGCGGCCGAATTCCCGGAAGCCGACGCGAGTTCCGCGCCGGCGGCGGGCTCGTCCGTGGTGGTGTAGCCGGTTGCCACGGTGTCAGCGGTCCCTGCGATCTGGTCGGGCTCTGTGGTGCGTTCGGTTGCCGTGGTGTGGTCGGGCTCTGTGGTGCGTTCGGTTGCCGTGGTGTGGGCGGCGGCTTTGGTGTGATCGGCTGCTGTGACGTGCTCGGTTGCCTTGAAGTGGTCGGTTGCCGCTGTCCGGTTCGCCGCGGTGGCGCCGGCTCGGTCCGCGGCCTGCGGCGGAAGGGCGTCGAGGCTCGCGAGGGCGCGCGAAAGAGCTTGGCGGACACGGTGATCCGGGTCGCGCCACTCGCGGATGGCCCAGATGACCGGCACCCGCCAGCTGGTCAGGGCGGCGTGCAGCAGCTCGTCGTCGCCGAGTTCCTCGGCCATGGTGAGCGCGCGCAGGCGTTCGGCGCGAGCCTCGCCGTGCCGGTTGTCGTAGGCGAGTGCGGTCACCAGGGTGCAGCGCAGCTCGAGCAGGGCCACGCGGTCGCGGCGCGCGGCGTATTCGCCGGTGTGCCCGGCGAGTTCGTGCAGCTGCACCGCCGATCGCAGGAGCCGGACGGTCTCGCTGCGCATGCGGTGCTTCATTCTGTGCCGGGCCGCCACTCGGACGTATTCGATGGCATGCCAGGCGGTTTCGGGGGTCGCGCCGAGGAAGGCGTGCCGGGCCAGCACTTCGGGGTCCGGGGCGGGCCGGGCGTGCGCGGCCGCCGGGGCCGCCAGGAGTTCGAGGGCCGCCCAGTGCATGCGACCGCGGCGCAGCGCCGGGATACCCAGGTACACCGCGTCCCGAATCAGGGTGTGCTCGAAGTCGATGCGCCCCGAACCCCGGGCGCCGACCAGGCCGGCCGTCTCGGCGGCGGTCACCAGATCGATCAGCGCGTCCCGCGTCACACCCGAGATCGAGCTGAGCGTCCCCAGTTCGATTCCGGTGCCCCAGATGGCGATGTGGCGCAGCACCTCGGTGACGCCCGCGGGCAGGCGCGCGACGCGATCGTCGATGAGTTCGCGGATCGATTCGGGTACCTGCTCCAGGTCGCCGTGCGCGGCCAGCAGTTTCGCCAGTTCCCGGACGAACAGCGGGTTTCCGCCGGTGCGCCGGTGCAGGCGGTGCACCAGGTCTTCGTCCACCGGAGCCAGCCCCGCGGCCCTGGCTACCTGCCGGGTGCCCTCGGGGTCCAGTCCGCTGAGCCGGAGCCGCAGCGCGGTCTGCGGCGCCAGCGCGGCCGCCGTATTGTGCACCCCCGGAACGGCTTCCGATCTGCGCGTGGTGAGCAGGACGAGCACCGGCTCGTCGCGCAGCCAGCTCGCGAGCTGGCGCAGCACCTGCAGGGTGGCGGTGTCGGCGCGATGCACGTCCTCCAGCAGCAGCGCCACCGGCGCCGCCGCACCGGCCCGGTGACACCGCTCGGCCAGCGTCCGGGACATGCCGAAGGCGTCCGCGGGAACGGGCTCGGGCGGCGTCCCGGCATCCACCGCGCCGGCGAAACCCGCTGCGGCGTCCAGTATCTCGGCCCAGGCCCAGGCCGGGGGCGCACCGTCTATCTCGGGGCAGCCGCCGATCGCGACCTGCCACCCGGTGGCAGCCAGCGCGCCCAGCGCCGCCTCGGCGAGCGTGGACTTGCCGAGGCCCGCCTCGCCGGTGATCCAGACCAGGCGCAGTCCGCCCGCGCGCACACTCTCGCCGAGGGCGAGCAACTCGCCCAGTTCGGCGGTGTACCCGGTGCCGGCGGGGTGCTCCGGCGCGGCTGTGCCGGCGAATCCCGCCGCCGGTTGCGCTGCGGCACTTGCCGTATGGGTGGCCGCGGGGGTCGAGGTGGCGGCTCCGGCGGTCGGCCGTGCCGTCCCGGGGGACCGGGGCGCGTGCGGCGGCGCGCGCAGTTCGGTGGCGTGATTGAGAATCGCGCTCTCCAAATGCCGCACGGCGGGTGCGGGGTCGACGCCGAATTCCCGGCCGAGGAATTCGCGGGAGCGGCGAATCGTGGTGAGCGCCTCCAATTGCTGTCCGGTGCGGTATTGCGCGGTGGCCAGCAGTCGCACGAGTTCCTCGCGGCCGGGATGTTCGTCGAAGAGTGCGCGGAGTTCGAGGACGACTTCGCCGAAACGTTCGAGTTCGAGTTTGGTCTGGGCGTTCATCTCGATCGCGGTCAGATGCAGATCGGTGAGCCGGTCGGTTTCGGCGGCCGCCCATTCGGTATCGGCGAATGCCTCGAGCGCGGGTCCGTGCCAGTGTCCGAGTACCGCGTCCAGTTCGCTGATCCGGCGGGCGGCATCCGGGCGGGCGGCGGGATTGCTGATGAGTTCCTGATACGCGCGCAACCGCTGTTCGAAATACCAGGCATCCACGGCGGTTTCGGCTATCCGCAGCGCATATCCGGACGATTCCGACACAATGTAGCGGGCGGGCGCGCGGCGCGCGCGGTGCGGTTCCAGCAGCCGTCGCAGGGTGTGGATATGCACCTGCAGGACCGCGGCGGCCCGCGGTGGCGGTTGCCCCGACCACAGGTCATCGATCAGTCTGTCGGTGGTGACGGCCTGGCCGCGGGCGACGACCAGGCGGCCGAGCACCGCGCGCTGCATGGGTGTTCCCAGTGGGGCGTCGTGGCCGTCGAGCGACAGGTGCAGCGGGCCGAGCACCCTGATCTCCGGCCCTGCCATTCCGAACGCCCTTCCCGATTCGCCGGCCAACTGGACGTTCGCCGCAAGAAGAGCACTATCCCGCAAAAAGTCGAAGATGCCAAAAGTTTGCGGAAAAGTTGTTCAATAGTTACGGCCGAAGAACGGCAAGGGATGATTGCTGTGCTAGCTCCGGCCTTTTCGAACGCGAATTCATGCATATGTTCGAAACCCCGCCGGAAGAGCACCGGAAGAGGCGCGGCGGATACTTTCGGGTGGAACCAATCGAGGAAGGTGATGTGGCGTGATGCAGCAATGTGATTTCCCCGCAGGCGGATTCGGTATCGGTGGAATCGAGCCGTCGGACTCGGGGGTGTATGTGGACCGCGACGGCGATATCTGGGAGAAGACCGGGGACGGCTGGCATCTGTTGTTGCAGCAGGGTGTGGCCGTGGATCCCGGCTCGGCCTGGGATTGGACCGAGGGCTGCGTGCGTGATTACGCGCCATTCGCTCCGGTGGTCGCCGAAATTCGCTGAGTCCGGTCTGTCGGCGCGGCGGGTGATGGGGGTCGCCGGGCACGAACTCGTCACGGCCCTTGCCGTGTCGAATTGGGTCACTAGGGTGGAGTCGAGTTCGCCAATTGTTTGCTGTTGCGCGGATCGGCTCGCTGATTCGCTGCCGCGGCCCGACGCGACGAGGTGATGATGACTCAGAGCTGGCCCGGTTCCCGGGGATCATTCGACTCTTTCGACGACATATTCGAGCGCTTCTTCGGATCCGGCATGGCCGCGCAGCCGCCGGTGCAACGTATTGATCTGACCCGTTTGCTGAGTGAAAGCGCGAAGGCCGTGGTCGATGGCGCCCGGGCCGCCGCGCACGAATGGGGCAGTGCGGAGATCACCCCGGAGCATCTGCTCTACGCCGCCGCCGACATCGAACCGGGCACGAGCATCATCACCGAAATCGGCCGTGATCCCGGGCAATTGCGCGAGCAGATGCGCGCGGCCGCCGGCAGCGGGGTCGGCGCGCACGGCGCCGATCACGCCCTCGCGCTGAGCCCCGCGGCCAAGGCCGCCCTGCGCAACGCGCAGCGCAGCGCCGCGGAGGCCGGCAGCAGCTACATCGGGCCCGAGCACATTCTGCTGGGCATCGCCGCCAGCCCCGAGAGCCCGGCCGCCCAGGCCCTGTCCGGCGCCAAGCTGCCCGCCGCGAGCGCGCCCCGCCCGCCCAGCGATACCCCGACCTTGGACGAGTACGGCCGGGACCTGACCGCCGAGGCCCGGGCGGGCAAGGTCGACCCGGTCGTGGGCCGGGCCGAGGAGATCGAGCAGACGGTCGAGATCCTCTCGCGCCGGCGCAAGAACAACCCGGTGCTCATCGGCGATCCGGGTGTCGGCAAGACCGCCATCGTGGAGGGCCTGGCCCAGCGCATCGTCAACGGCGACGTGCCCGAGACCCTCGCCGGTCGCCGGGTCGTCGCGCTGGACGTGGCGTCCCTGGTGGCGGGCAGCAAGTATCGCGGCGAGTTCGAGGAGCGGCTCACCAAGATCCTGGACGAGGTGCGGGCGCACTCGGACGAGCTGGTGATCTTCATCGACGAGTTGCACACCATCGTCGGCGCGGGCAGCGGCGGCGAGGGCTCGATGGACGCGGGCAATCTGCTCAAGCCCGCGCTGGCCCGCGGCGAGCTGCACGCCATCGGCGCGACGACCATCGACGAATACCGCCGGTACATCGAGAAGGACGCCGCGCTGGAGCGCCGTTTCCAGCCGGTGATGGTGTCCGAGCCCTCGGTGCTGGACACGATCGAGATCCTGCGCGGACTCGTCGACGTCTACGAGGAGCACCATCAGGTGCGCTACGACGACGAGGCGCTGATCGCGGCGGCCGAACTGTCCGACCGCTACCTCACCGACCGGTTCATGCCGGACAAGGCCATCGACCTCATCGATCAGGCGGGCGCCCGGGTGCGTCTGCGCACGAGAACCCGCGCGCCCGAGGCGCGGGAGCAGCAGGAGGAACTCGAGCGCCTGCACCGGGAGAAGGACGCCGCGGTCAACGCCGAGGACTACGAGAAGGCCAACCGGCTCAAGGCCGACATCGCCGCGGCCGAGGGCGCGGCGGCCCCGGCCGACGCCGCCGAACTGCCCGCGGTGACGATCACCGATATCGCCGAGGTGATTTCGCGCCGCACCGGCATTCCGGTCGCCGATCTCACCGTCGAGGAACGACAGAAACTGCTGAAACTCGAAGAGGTGCTGCACAAGCGGGTCATCGGCCAGGACGAGGCGATCGTCGCGGTCGCCGAGGCGGTGCGCCGCGCGCGGGCCGGGCTCAAGGATCCACAGCGGCCGATCGGCTCGTTCCTGTTCCTCGGCCCGACCGGCGTCGGCAAGACCGAACTGGCGAAAGCGCTGGCGCAGGCGGTTTTCGGGGACGAGGATCGGCTCATCCGCTTCGACATGAGCGAGTTCCAGGAGAAGCACACGGTGTCCCGGCTGGTCGGTGCGCCGCCCGGGTACGTCGGCTACGACGACGCCGCCCAGCTCACCGACAAGGTACGGCGGCAACCGTATTCGGTGATCCTGTTCGACGAGGTCGAGAAGGCGCACCCGGATGTGTTCAACGTGCTGCTGCAACTGCTGGACGACGGCCGGGTCACCGACTCCAAGGGCCGCACCGTCGATTTCAAGAACACCATCGTCATCCTGACCAGCAACATCGGCTCGGACATCATCCTGTCCGCGAAAGACGGTGATCTGGAGGCGATCACGCCGCAACTGGAGGAGCGCCTGCGCAAGCATTTCCGGCCCGAGTTCCTCAACCGGCTCGACGAGCAGATCGTCTTCCATCGCCTGGACCGGGCACAGCTCCGCACCATCGTGGATCTGGTGCTCGACGGCACCCGCCGCCGCCTGCGCGCCCAGGACATCGAACTCGACGTCACCGACAAGGCCATGGACTGGCTCGCGGACACCGGATATCAGCCCGAGTTCGGCGCGCGACCGCTGCGCCGGACGGTACAGCGGCAGTTGGACAACAACCTGTCGAAGAAGATCCTCGACGGTGCGCTGGCCCCCGGCGACACGGTGCGGGTGGACGCCGACGACGCGGGCCTCGTGATCGAGGCGGTGCACCGGGACAAAGATCGGACGAGTCAGAGTTCGATCGCGACCGCGGGCGCACCCGCCGAGGGCACGACCGAGGCCAAGGCGAAGGCCGACTCCAACGGACACGGCAAGGGCGGCGAGCACTGACCTTGCCGCTCGTCCCGGCCGGGCGCCGCGCCGAAATCCGATTCGGCGCGGCGTTCACCGCCGTACGGGACGCTTCTCGCTTTGCAACCGAATCTGAGTTAACTTGCTGACATGGACCTCGATCGCGAGTCGGCAGCGCTGCCGTTGGGTGACCTCTTCGCCGATGGGCCGTTCCCGCCGCATCACCCGGGGTGCTTCGGGTGCGGACCGTCGAACCCGTCCTCGCCGCGCATGGTTTTCGAGCGGCGCGGAAACACGGTGCGCGCGGCGTTCTCGTTCGATGAGCGGCATCAGGGCGCGCCCGGGGTGGCGCACGGGGGCATGGTCGCGGCGGCCCTGGACGAGGCGTCCGGTTCCATCCTGCTGCCGCTGCGCCAGCCCGCGGTCACCGTGAAGCTCGATGTCGACTTCCGCGCACCCGCCCGCCTGGGCCGGGAATTCGTCGTTACTTCCTGGCTGACCGCGTCCCAGCGCCGCAAGCTCTTCATCGAATCGGAGCTGACCGATGGCGACGACGTGGTCGCCACCGGCCGGGCCATTTTCGTGAAGGTCGAGCAGGAGCACTTCGTGAATCTGGGCGCGAATCCGGGCGAGCTGTTCAGCTCCCACCGCTAGCGCCCGGACCCCCGGTTCAGCCCAGGCGGCGGATGTCACCGCGCACGCGGTAGAAGCCGCCGCGCGCCGACTCCGAGACCGCGTCGACCACGTAGCGCGCGCCCGCCTCGCGAATGTTCTTGGGGAACTGCACATTCCAACCCTGCTGGTAGCCGGGCGAGATCACGTGCACGCGCAGGCCGCCGCCGGTGTCCACGCATTCCACCACGATGCCGTCGCCGGCCTCGGCGGTGATCTCCACCGCGGCGCTGGGGGTCACGGCCGAGAACTCCGGCGCCTTGACCGACACCGTCTGCGGCAGCACGCCCTGCTCGGCGTCGTGAATGGCGGTTTCGCTCACGTCCAGGCAGGCCAGTGAGCCGTTGGTGGTGACCAGGTAGAGCTTCTCGTCGTGGTACTGCATGGAGTACGCCGAACCGCACCCGGTGCCGAGCTTCCACAGGCGCTGCCCGTTCGAGTCGAAGCAGTAGACCGAGGAGTAGTTGTCGCCGGCGAAGACGTAGCGGCCGTCCGGTGAAGTGGCGCAGGAGAACACGGCATGATCGCACTGGTACGTGCGCTCGGACCGGCCGTCCTTGGCCACCATGCGCACCTGGTTGTGGCTGGTGCCCGCGTACACCGCGTCGGACTCCTGCCAGCCGAACAGCACCGAGCCGCCGGTCTTGACGTCCCAGGCGTTCTTGCCGGTGGCCAGATCGTATTTGGTGACGCCCTTCGAATGCCCGTGGTACACACCGTCGTCGTCGATCCGCACCATCCAGCCGGAATCGCCGGTGCTCTTGCGGGTCCAGAGCGATTCCTCCTCGTGGTCGATCACCGTCAGCCCGCCCTGGCGATCGGAGACGCCGAGGGTGCCGTCGTGGATGTCGAGCCAGTAGATGTCCACGTTGGCGGCGATGTCGTAGGCCGCGCGCGGCACCTTGCCGGACAGGTCGTAGACGCGGCCGTCGTCGCAGCCCGCGTAGATCCAGAAGTCGTCGGCCACAATGCACTTCACCGCGTCCGGGAGCTGGAAGCGGCCGGTGACCTCGCCGCCCGGGGTCAGGGTGAACACGTCGCCGCGCTCGTTGCCGACCCAGCAGCGGCGCTCGTCCACGAAGATGCCGAACGCGGCGGCGCCGGAGTCGAAGGTCCACAGCACCGGGGCGGACTTGGCGGTGGAACGCTGGGAGACGATGGCGCGGCGGGTGACGGGCCGCTTGCCGCGCGCGCCCATGACGGCGGGGGCGTAGCCCTTGCGGACCTTCTCGCCGATCTTCTTGGCGGCCGCGGCATTCGCCTTCTCCACGGTGGCGAAGGAACTGACCTTGGCGGTGCCGCTCTCGCCGATGCGGCCGTAGCGAATGGTGACCTCGGTGTCGGCCACCACCACCTCGTAGAACTTGTGCGCCGAACCGCTGTCTTCCGACAGTTCCAGGTAGTGGGTGGTGGCCGTAGTGCTCATCGCGTCTCGCTCCGTGCCTGTCCGCTCGTCAACTTGTTACGAGGCGAAAACTAGCAAGTCACACCGACATTCGGGGAGTGAGCCGAAAATCGCTGGTCAGAGCTGCGGCCGGGGGCCGGTCAGAGATACAGCTGCGCGACCAGTCCGGCGAGCGCGCCGCCCAGCAGCGGGCCGAGCACCGGCACCCAGGAGTACGCCCAGTCGGCGTCCTTGTGTTGCGAATCGGCTTGCGCGGGAAGCTGTTCGGGCATGCGCTCGGCGACGCCGCGCCCGGCGTCGGCCGGAACCCGCTGCGCCGCCGGTCGTACCGCGCGGCCGGTGGGCAGCAGCGCGTAGGCGATGCGCGGGCCGAGGTCGCGGGCGGGATTGATGGCGTAGCCGGTCGGCCCGCCCAGTGACGCGCCGATGCCGACGACCAGCAGGGCCGCGGCCAGCGGGCCCAGCCCGCTGGGGGTGTGCCCGAAGGCCAGGATGACGAACACCAGCGCGAAGGTGGCGATGACCTCGGTCAGGAAGTTCCACCGGTAGGAGCGGATGGCCGGTCCGGTGGCGAAGACCGCGAGCTTCTTCGCGTCGTCGGGCTCGGCGTCGAAGTGCTGTTTGTAGGCGGCGAAGGCGGCGCACGCCCCGGCGAACGCGCCGGCCAGCTGCCCGGACAGGTACGCGACGGTATTGCCGAAGGTCACCGGCACGCCGGGCGCGTAGTCGGCGGATCCGGCGAAGAGGTTGCCGATGGTGACGGCGGGGTTGAGGTGCCCGCCGGTCTTGTAGGCCACGTACACGCCGGCGAACACGCCCAGCCCCCAGCCGAAGGTGATGAGCAGCCAGCCGCCTTCGTAGCCCTTCGACTTGGCCAGCAACGCATTGGCGACCACGCCGGCTCCGAGCAGGATCAGAATTCCGGTACCCAGTGCCTCGCTGATGAATATCGAGCTGAAATCCATGATGGAACCTCCGATCCGGGGTGTCCTCCACCTGACGGCCATACCGGATCAGACTCTACGGTTTTCAGTTCGGCAAATCTCTGGGAACACGCGTCGGGACGGATCAGCCGCCGAGTGCGGCCACCCCGGCCTGCGCGAACTTCTCGTCCAGGTCCCCGCTCGGCGCACCGGCGACGCCGATGCCCGCGACCGGTGCGCCCTGGGCGGCGACCGGAGCGCCGCCGCCCAGGAACAGCGTGCCCGGGATGTCGGCGAGCTGCGGTGCGGACGACAGCCGTTCGGTCAGCTTGGAGGTCGGCGCGTTCCAGGACACCGCGGTGAACGCCTTCTCCCGGGCGGCGTCGTAGGACTGCGGTCCCGCGCCGTCGCCGCGCAGCTGCACCAGGGTGTTGCCGTTGCGGTCCACCACGGCCACGCTGACCCGCTGGTTGTCGCGCTGCGCGGCGTCGAGCGCGGCCTGCGCCGCCTTCGTGGCGGCCGCGATGGTCAGATGCGTGCTCTGCTGCAGATTGCCGTCGGAGGCGTCCGCGACGACCGGCGCCTTGGTCGCGGGGTCGGTGCCCTCGGCGTTCGAGGCGACCACGCCCACCACGCCCGCGGTGGCGGCGACGGCCGCGATGCCGCCGACCAGGAGGCGGGTCCGGAGGCTGATGCTCTTGCTGTTCATGGTGTTTCCCTCGCGTCGTCGGGTGGTGCGGCAGGCTGCCGTTCCTTCCCCGCCCATCCTTCGGCTCGGCGCGCGCGCCGCCATCGACGCGGCGGCTACATCCGCGCCGCCGCCCGGCCGACACCCGGGTCAGCCGATCGGTTGATCCCGAAACCTCCCGAACCCGGCACAATGAGCTGTTCGACCAGCTCACGCCCATCGAGTCGTCGGCTCGCGGGCCACCGAGTCACGGCTCGCGACACACCGGGTCACGGCTCGCGCCACATCGAGTCACGGCTCGCGACACATCGAATCGCGTGCCCGGCCCCACGGAGGAGGTGACGACCCTGCACTCCCGTACGCCGCCCGCCCCGGATGCGCGGGGCCTCGGCCTGACCATGGACATCGCCTTCTACGTCCTGCTGGCGGCGTCCCTGGCCCGCTTCCTGGTTCGCCACCAGGACACCCCGCGCACCCCGTGGGTGATCGCCCTGTCGCTGTCCCTGGCCGTTCTCTACGCCCTCGGTTCGCACCGCACCGCCACCTATGCCCCGGCGAAGTCCGCCCGGCCCGAGCTCGGCGTCATCCACTCGCCGGACTCCGCACCGGACCCGGCGGAAGCTGCCGGTTCCCTGGTGGACGCGACGCTCGTTCGCGGGTCCGGGCGCACGGAATCCCATCGGTCGCGGCCACCGGGCGAAGCGACGCGGGGTGGCGGCCTCGACGCCGCTGCGGCGGAGCCGCTTTCGCCGGACGGCCGGGTCGACGCGCGGGCCGCGCTGTGGCTGGGGCTGGTCATCGCGGTGTGGGCGGTGCTCGTGGTGCTGGGTCCGAGTTTCGCGTGGTGTGCGGTCCCGCTGCTGTATCTGGCGCTGCGGATTCTGCCGTTGCGGATCGCGGTGGCGGTGGTGGCCGCGCTGACCGCGCTGATCGTCGTGACCCAGCTGCGCCTGGCCGGGTGGCTGGATCCGAACGTGCTGCTCGCGCCGCCGGCCGTGGCGGCGGTGGCGACGGCGATGTTCGTGTTCATGCGCCGCCAGACCGAGCGGCAGGCCGCGCTCATCGACGACCTGGTGCGCACCCGGGCGGAGCTGGCGGGTAGCGAGCGGCGCGCGGGCATGCTCGCCGAGCGGCAGCGCGTGGCCATGGAGATACACGACACGCTGGCGCAGGGGCTGTCGAGCCAGGGCATGCTGTTGCAGGCCGCGGACCGGGTGTGGGACGCCGAGCCGGAGCGGGCGCGGACGCACGTGCGCGCCGCCGCCGGGGTGACCGAGCGGAATCTCGCCGAGGCCCGGCGCTTCGTGCACGATCTCGCACCGGCCGAACTGGCCGAGAACGGTTCGCTGGCGGCGGCTCTGCGCACCCTGGCCGACCGCGCGGCCGAGGACGGCATCGCCGCGAGCTTCGCGAGCGACGGCGTCCCCGTGGAGCCGCCCGCGCGCGTCGCGGCCGCGCTGCTGCGAATCGCCCAGGGCGCGTTGGCCAATGCGCGCGAGCACGGCGCGGCGCGGACGGTGACGCTCACCCTGACGCACCTGGGCGACCAGATCGTGCTCGACATCGCCGACGACGGGCGCGGTTTCGACCCGCACACCGTGACCGCCGCCGGTGAGCGCGGCCACGGCCTCCCGGCCATGCGGGCCCGGTTGCGCCAGCTCGGGGGCACGCTCACCATCGAATCCGCACCGGGCGAGGGCACGGTGCTCTCGGCCGCCATACCCCTGGAGCCGTCGTGACCGCCGAATCGCCTGTGCGCCTGATCATCTGCGACGACCACGCGGTGGTCCGCGCGGGCCTGCTCGCCCTGCTGGGCAGCGCCCCCGGCATCGAGGTGATCGGCGAGGCGGGCGGCGGTCCCGAGGCGGTCGCCCTGGCCGAGCGGCTGCGCCCCGACGTGGTGCTCATGGATCTGCAATTGGGCGGGGACATGGACGGCGCGGAAGCGACCCGCCGCATCACCGCGCTGACGGCCCCGGCCCCCCGCGTCCTGGTGCTCACCACCTACGACACCGATGCCGACATCACCCGCGCGATCTCCGCGGGCGCGACCGGCTACCTGCTCAAGGCCGAGAGCGCCGACGAGCTGTTCGCCGCCATTCACGCTGCCGCACAGGGTCGTACGGCGCTGTCCCCGCCGGTGGCCCAGCGCGTGATGTCCCAGCTACGGCACCCCAAACCGACCCTGACGGCCCGCGAACTCGACATCCTCGCCCACCTGGCCCGCGGCGCGGGCAATCGCGAGATAGCCCGCGCCCTGCACATCAGCGAGGCGACCGTGAAAACCCACCTGGGCCGCATCTACGACAAACTCGGCGTAGAAACCCGCGCGGCCGCCGTCGCCGTCGCCAACGAGCAGCGCCTACTGCCCTGACCGCACCGCCGCTACGGTCAGGCCGTGGCTATCAGGCGGGCCGCGTTGGCCGCCTCGTCGTCGATCGCCTCGTTGGCGGCGAGCTCGGCGTGTACGCGGTCGTAGTAGCGATTGATCTCGGTGTTGCCGCGCTCGCCGTCCCAGCCCAGGTGCGGGGCGATCAGGGCGGCGATCTCCGGGGCGGCCTTCAGGCCGCGGTCCGGCACCTCGATCGAGATGCGGGTGCGGCGGGTGAGGATGTCGTCCAGGTGCAGGGCGCCCTCGTGGGTGACCGCGTAGACGGCCTCGGCGGCGATGTAGTCGTCGGCTCCCGGAATCGGCTGCGCCAGTGCGGGATCGGCGGCGATCAGCTCGAAGATGCCCTCGCTCAGCGAGCCGTAGCGGCCGAGCAGGTGGTGCACGGTCTCGACCGGCAGCCCGGTGCGGGCGGCCACGCCTTGCGCGTCGTCCAGCATCTCGCGGTAGCCCACCGCGCCCAGGACGGGCACGTTGTCGGTGCTCGACGGCGCCACGTCGCCGCCCAGTCGCGCGGCGGCGGCGTCGACCACGTCCGAGGCCATCACCCGGTAGGTGGTGTACTTGCCGCCCGCGATGACGAACAGGCCCGGGGCGGGCTCGGCGACCGCGTGCTCGCGCGAGAGCTTCGAGGTCTCCTTGGACGCGCCGGTCATGAGCGGGCGCAGACCCGCGTAGGTGCCGACGATGTCCGCGCGCGTGAGCGGTTCGCGCAGCAGCGAATTGATGTGGTCCAGGATGTACTGCACGTCGGCGGCGCTGGCGGTCGGATGATTCTTGTCCAGCGACCATTCGGTGTCGGTGGTGCCGATGATCCAGTGCTCGGCCCACGGGATCACGAACAGCACGGACTTCTCGGTGCGCATGATCAGGCCGGTGTCCATGTTCAGCCGCTCGCGCGGCACCATGATGTGCACGCCCTTGGACATCCGCACGTGGAACGGGAACTCCACGCCGGTCAGCTGGATCATGTCATCGGTCCACACCCCGGTCGCGCTGATCACGGTCCGGGCCCGGATGGTATGCGCCGCACCGGTTTCCAGATCGGTGACCGTCGCGCCCACGATGCGCTCGCCGTCGCGCAGCAGGCCGGTGACCTTGGTGCGGGTGAGCACGGTCGCACCGTGCTCGGCGGCGGTGCGGGCCAGCATCATGGTGTGCCTGGCGTCGTCGACCTGCGCGTCGTAGTAGCGGATGGCGCCGGTCATGGCGTCGTCCCTGAGAGCGGGCGCCAATTCCAGTGCGCCGGTGCGGGTCAGGTGCTTGTGCATGGGCACCGAGCGCGCGCCGCCGAGGGTGTCGTACAGCGCGACGCCGGCGCCGATGTACGCGCGTTCCCAGACCCGGTGCTGCAGCGGGAACAGGAAGGACACCGGGCGCACCAGGTGCGGCGCGAGCTTGCTCAGCAGCAGCCCGCGTTCCTTCAAAGCCTCACGGACCAGCGCGAAGTCGAGCTGTTCGAGGTAGCGCAGCCCGCCGTGAATGAGTTTGGAGGACCGGCTCGAGGTCCCCGCGGCGAAATCGCGGGCCTCGACCAGGGTGACGGACAGGCCGCGCGCGGCCGCGTCCAGGGCTGCGCCGGCTCCGGTGACTCCGCCGCCGATGACCAGGACGTCGATCTCGGTGTCGCCGAGCGCATCGATGGCCCGGGCGCGGTAGGCGGGATCCAGTTGTGCGGACACGAAATTGCTCCTTGTTATCGGTTGAGCGGTGATCGAAGGTATGGGGGATTCAGTCCTGGTCGTCGTCTATATCGACCCAGTCCAGGGTTCGCGAAACAGCTTTGAGCCACCGGGCGTAGCCGCGTTCGCGGCGCTCGGTCGACCAGGTGGGCTCCCAGCGCCGGTCCTCGTGCCAGTTGGCGACGAGTTCGTCGGTGTTGTTCCAGAAGCCGACCGCCAGCCCCGCCGCGTACGCCGCGCCCAGCGCGGTGGTCTCGGGAACCTGCGGCCGCGAGACCGGCACGCCGAGGAAGTCGGCCTGAATCTGCATGGCGAGTTCGTTGGCGGTCACGCCGCCGTCGACCCGCAGCGTGGCCAGCCGCACGCCCGAATCACGCTGCATGGCCTCGACCACGTCGCGGGTCTGGTAGCAGATGGATTCCAGTGTGGCCCTGGCCAAGTGGGCGTTGTTGCTGAAGCGCGACAGCCCGACGATCGCGCCGCGGGCGTCGGGCCGCCAGTACGGTGCGAAGAGCCCGGAGAAGGCGGGCACGAAGTACACCCCGCCGGTGTCCTGGACCGACCCGGCGAGCGATTCCACCTGGGACGCACCGGAAATGACGCCGAGCTGATCGCGCAGCCACTGCACCGCGGACCCGGTGACCGCGATCGAGCCCTCCAGCGCGTACACCGGCTTGTCGTCGCCGAACTGGTAGGCGACGGTGGTGAGCAGGCCGTGCTGCGAGTGCACGATATCCGTACCGGTGTTGAGCATCAGGAAATTCCCGGTGCCGTAGGTGTTCTTGGCTTCGCCGGGCCGGAAGCACACCTGCCCGACGGTGGCGGCCTGCTGATCGCCGAGCACACCGGCGACGAGCACCGAGCCCTTGAACGGCCCGTCCGGGTTGGTGCGGCCGAAACCCTCGGGATTCGCCGACGGCGAGATGCGCGGCAGCATGGCGCGCGGCACGCCGAAGATCTCGAGCAGTTCCTCGTCCCAGTCCAGGGTTTCGAGGTTCATGAGCATGGTGCGCGAGGCGTTGGTGACATCGGTGACGTGTTCGCCGCCGCGCGCGCCGCCGGTGAGGTTCCAGATGAGCCAGGAATCGGGGGTGCCGAAGAGGGCGTCGCCGCGCTCGGCCGCGGCACGCGCACCCGGAACGTTGTCCAGGATCCACTTCAGCTTGCCGCCCGAGAAGTACGGCGCCGGCGGCAGACCCGAGCGCTGCCGGATGGTGTCACCGTGCCCGGCCCGGTTCACCTCGGCGATGATGCGGTCGGTGCGGGTGTCCTGCCAGACGATGGCGTTGTAGTACGGGCGGCCGGTGCGGCGGTCCCAGACCAGGGTGGTCTCGCGCTGATTGGTGACGCCGACCGCGGCCAGATCCTCGGCGGTGAGATCTGCGGCGGCGAGCGCGGTCTTGATGACGGTGCGGCTGCGCTCCCAGATTTCGGCGGGGTTGTGTTCCACCCAGCCGGCCTGCGGCAGTATCTGCTCGTGTTCGAGCTGATGCCGGGCAACCACGTTCCCGCCGTGGTCGAACACCATGAATCGCGTGGAGGTCGTGCCCTGGTCGATGGCTCCGACGTACTGCGTCATCGCGGTCCCTTTCCGGAGACTCGTCGTTGAGTCCGTTTGCCCTGGTGAGCTGGTCGCGGCCGAGCTCTACGTCCACGCTACGAAGGTGTGGCCTGCACCGACAGGGTCTCCGTTCGACAATGCTGAATGGTTTGCTGGTAGGTTACGGGCATGCCGGGTCCGATTCAGTCGATCGAGCGTGCGGCGGCCGTGTTGCGCCTGCTCGCGCGGGGATCCGGACGCCTGGGCGTGGGCGAGATAGCGGCGGCCCTGGGGCTGGCCAAGCCCACCGCGCACGGCATTCTGCGCACGCTGCAGGGGGTGGGCTTCGTCGATCAGGATCCCGTCAGCGGCAAGTATCAGCTGGGAACCGGGCTGACCGCGCTCGGCTCGCCGTACATCGATGTCAACGAGCTGCGCTCACGGGCCATCAATCGGGCGGACGCGCTGGCCGCCCGGACGGGGGAGTCGGTGCGCATCGCCGCGCCGGTGCACGGCGCGGTCACGGTGGTGCACCACGTCTTCCGGCCGGACAACACCGCGCAGGCGCTCGAGGTGGGACAGGTGCTGCCGCCGTACGCCACCGCGCTGGGAAAGGTGCTGCTGGCCTACGATTCCGAGTTCGCCGCGGCGGTGCGCGCGGGCGACCTGCCCGCGCTCACCCATCGCACGATCACCGCGCCCGCGGAACTGGGCCGGGCCCTGACCGAGGTCCGGCGCACCGGCTGGGCCGGGGACGTCGGCGAATTCCGTTCGGGGGAAGCGGGTCTGGCCGCGCCGATCCGGGGCCGCGGCGGCCTCGTGGTCGGCGCGCTCGGCATCTCCGGCGCGATCGATCGACTCTGTGACGCGAACCTCCGATTCCGCCCCGCACTGCTGGACCGTGTCCGGGATGCGGCGCACGCGGTTTCGCGCGATCTTGGTGGTGCACAGTGAATTTCCCATTCGACGGGAGTGAACGCGCATGACGCAGCGGTACGTGCTGGCGATCGACCAGGGCACCACCTCGACCCGGTGCATCCTGTTCGATCAGCGGGCGCGCCTGGCCGGGGTGGCCCAGCGGGAGCAGCGCCAGCACTACCCCAAACCCGGCTGGGTGGAGCAGGACGCGCTGGAGATCTGGCGGAACGTGGAGCGGGTTGTTCCCGCCGCGCTGCGCGATTCGGGCATCGCCGTGGACCAGGTGGCGGCGATCGGCATCGCCAATCAGCGCGAGACCACCGTGGTGTGGGATCGCCGCACCGGCACGCCCATCGGCCGGGCCATCGTCTGGCAGGACGTGCGCACCGAGGAACTGGTGCGTGAGCTGCGGGAAACGCCCGGCGCCGAGCGCATCCGGGAGCTGTGCGGCCTGCCGCTGGCGACCTACTTCGCGGCGCCGCGACTGCGCTGGCTGCTCGACAACGTGCCCGGGTTGCGGGGTCGCGCCGAGGCCGGCGAGGTGCTCTTCGGCACCATGGAGACCTGGCTCATCTGGAATCTCACCGGCGGCGCGGATCACGGCGTGCACGTCACCGACGTCACCAATGCCGGTCGCACCCTGCTGATGAACCTCGAAACCCTGGACTGGGACGCGGAACTGCTGCGTTTCTTCGATATTCCGCGGGCCGTGCTGCCGCGCATCGAACCCTCCACCGGGGAGTTCGGCGTGGCCCTGCGGGTGGCCCCGGGCGTGCGGATCGCGGCCGCCCTCGGCGATCAGCACGCCGCGCTGTTCGGGCAGACCTGTTTCGCGCCCGGGGAGACCGAATGCACCTACGGCACCGGCGGTTTCCTGCTGATGAACACCGGGCGCGAGCTGATTCGATCCCAGCACGGCCTGCTCACCACCATCGGCTATCAGGTGGGGCCCGAGCCGGTGTACGCACTGGAGGGCCCGATCGCGGTCACCGGCTCCCTGGTGCAGTGGCTGCGCGACAACATCGGGCTGATCGCCAGCGCCCCCGAGATCGAAACCCTCGCGGGCACGGTCGAAGACAACGGCGGTTGCTATCTGGTGCCCGCCTTCTCGGGTCTCTACGCGCCGCACTGGCGCAGCGACGCTCGCGGCCTGCTCATCGGGCTCACCTCGTACGTCAACCGGGGGCACATCGCGCGCGCGGTGCTCGAGGCCACCGCCTGGCAGACCCGCGACGTCGTCGAGGCCATGAACGCCGACTCGGGACTGCACGCCGCGGCGCTGCGGGTGGCGGGCGGCATGACCTCGGACAATCTGCTCATGCAGATCGTGGCCGACGCCCTCGACATCCCGGTCATGCGGCCCATCGTCGCCGAGACCGTCTCGCTCGGCGCGGCATACGCGGCGGGGCTGGCGGTCGGGTACTGGCCGGATCTGGAAGGCCTGCGCCACAACTGGCGCGTCGCGGCGCAGTGGATGCCGCGCATGGATCCGCGGCTGCGGGCCGCCGAGTACGACAACTGGCAGCGGGCGGTGCAGCTTACCTTCGGATGGCTGCGCCTGGAGAAGCCCTTGACCTAACGTGAAAGCTATGCGGTTGTACGTGGGATGCGCGATGTGGACTCATCCGGAATGGCAGGAGAAACCTCTTCCCCCGGCGGAGAAACTGCGTACCTACTCCTCCTGGTGCAATGCGGTGGAAGGGAATACGACGTTCTACGCCACCCCGCAGCGTCGCACCGTGGAATCCTGGGCGCGCCAAACGGATCCGGACTTCCGGTTCGTGATGAAGTTGCCCCGCACCGTCACTCACGATCGAAGGCTGGCGGGCATCGACGACGACATGAACGCCTTCCTGGAGGCGGTGGAACCGCTCGGCCGCCGCCTGCACGCGCTCTGGGTCCAGCTGCCGGGGTCGTTCACCGATCTGCGTGCGCTGGCCACGCTGCTGGAGGGACTGCCCCCGCACTACCGGGTGGCGGTCGAGGTGCGCCATCCCGCGTTCTTCGACAATCACCGGGCCATCGCGCAACTGGAGTCGGTACTGGAATTCGCGGGCGCGGAGTGGATTCCGTTCGACACCGCGACGCTGTTCGCGAGCCCGGCGCGCAGCGCCGCCGAGCACGAGGCGCAGTCCAAGAAGCCGCGGCTGCCGGTGCGGACCCGGGCGCTGACCGAGTTCCCGATCGTGCGCTATCACGGGCGGGACGATCCGGCGGCGACCGTCGCGGGCTGGCAGCCCTGGGTCGAACAGACGGTGGCCTGGTTGCGCGAGGGCCGCTCGCCGACGGTGTTCATCCACACGCCCGACAACGCCGGGTCCCGCGCGCTCTCGCGCAAGTTCCACGACGAGGTGCGGGCGCTGGTGCCCGAACTGGAGCCGCTGCCGACCCCCATCCCCACCGATCCCATGACCCTGTTCTGACGATCCCGCTCCGGGATCGCGGCGCCGGACCGGTTCCGGCGCCGCTGCGGCCCTGCGGCGCACTCACCCGATGAGCAGCGAATCCCGTTCCCGCCGTTGTGCTTCGCGAGCCAGCGAGCGATCACGCTGTTCCTCGAACCGGAGTACATCGCGGCCGAGCTTCTCGATGAATTCCCCGAGCTCGTTGCGCAATTCGTCACCGCGCGGCCCGAAGTCGGTGCGCTCCCAGATGTTCCACTTCTTCAGCACCGGCTGGATGACCTCTTCCAGGTGCTGGCGCAGGTCGTAGATGCCGTGCTTGGCCATGAGCACGCCGTTGCGCCGGAAGTTCGGCATGCCCGCGCCGGGCATCTGGAACTCGGTGATGACGTGGACGATGGCCTGCATGGCCTGGTCGGGGGAGACGTCCAGGGCCGCGCCGCACATGTTGCGGTAGAAGATCATGTGCAGGTTCTCGTCGGCGGCGATGCGCTGCAACATCTTGTCCGCTATGGGGTCATTGCAGACTTTGCCGGTATTGCGATGCGACACGCGCGTCGCCAATTCCTGAAAAGTGACATAGGCGACGGAGTACATGAATCCGGCAGCGACCTGAATGGCGTTGGTGCCGACGCGTTTCTGAACCAGACTGGTCGGGTTGTATCCGTTGGTCATGTGCGCCATGCGCGCGTGCTCCAGCGCCTCGGGATCCACGCCGCGGGTGACCACCAGGTAGTCGCGCAGCACGATGCCGTGCCGGTTCTCCTCGGCCGTCCAGCGGCCCACCCAGGTGCCCCACGGCCCGTCCTGGGAGAAGTTCTCCGCGATCTCCCGGTGGTAGCTGGGCAGATTGTCCTCGGTGAGAAGATTGGTGATCATCGCGGCCTTGGCGACTTCGCTGAGAACCGACTGCTCAGGATCCCAATCGTGGCCTCCCATTGCTGAGAAGTTGCGACCCTGATCCCACGGCACGTAGTCGTGCGGATGCCAGTCCTTGGCCATGGATAGATGCCTGTTCACATTCTGTTCGGCTATCGGCTCCAGCTCGATGAGCAACTCGAGCTGCGTCAGATTCCGGGCCACGGTCGTGTGCCTCCCTCGAAATATTTCGGCGCTAGGGAATGATGGTGTAGCTCAATACCTGTCAGCCGATGGATGACGGTGGAATACGCTTCGGATACGACGTTTGCCGCCGTGGCGAAAGGGCCGCGGGGAAGTGTCCCGGGGGTGCCCGCGTGTCGCGTGAGGGGACTGGTCGGCTTCGCCTCGGATAATCTAGCCCAGTTCGCCGGAGATTGGCTTCATCCCCCGCCGATGTGTTCACGGCCGGGTGCACTCGCTAGCTGCTTACCAGTCCTTGACAAGCACGGCCAAGTCCAGACAAGTCCACGCGGATCGAATCTTGGTTCGCCGGAGCATTGCTACGGAGAGTGAACGACTCATGCAGACACCCAAACGGACCAAATTCCCCAGCGTCGTGGTGACTTCGGTGGCCGCGACCACCTCCATCGCGGGCGACATCGACTCGACCTGGAAGGGTTTGCTCAACGGCGAGAGCGGAATCGACGTTCTCGAGGACAGCTTCCTCGACGACTTCGGCCTGCCGGTTCGCATCGGCGGTCACCTCAAGGTGGGCCCGGAAGCGGTGCTGAGCCGCGAGGAATGCCGGCGCAACTCCTACGTCGAGCAGATGGCCCTGGTGCTGGGCCGCGAGGTATGGCGCAACGCCGGCAATCCCGAGGTGGACGGCGACCGCCTCGGCGTCGCGATCGGCACCGGGCTCGGCGGTGCGGAAATGCTCATCACCGCCCGCGACAAGCTCTCCAGCGGTGGCTACCGCAAGGTCTCGCCGCTGACCGTGCAGGGCATCATGCCCAACGGCCCGGCCGCGGTCGTCAGTGTCGAGCTGGGCGCGAGGGCCGGTGTGACAACGCCGGTTTCGGCTTGTTCGTCCGGTTCGGAGGCGATCGCCAATGCTTGGCAGCGGATCGTCATGGGCGATGCCGACGTGATGATCACCGGCGGCGTGGAGGGCTCGATTCAGGCGCTGCCCATCGCGGGTTTCTCGATGATGCGGGCCATGAGCACTCGAAATCACGACCCCAAGGCGGCATCTCGGCCCTTCGACCGCGATCGCGACGGATTCGTCTTCGGCGAGGCCGGCGCGCTCATGGTGCTCGAGACCGAGGAGCACGCGCGGGCGCGCGGGGCCAGGATCCACGCCCGGCTCATGGGCGCGGGCATCACCTCCGACGGCTTCCACCTGGTGGCGCCCGATCCCGAGGGCACCGGCGCGGCGCGCGCCATGATGCGCGCCATGGAGCACGCGGGCATTTCCAAAGCCGATGTGTCCCATATCAATGCGCACGCCACCGCCACGCCGATCGGTGACACCGCGGAAGCGAACGCGATCCTGCAAGCGGTCGGCAACCACGCGGCGGTGTACGCGCCCAAGTCCGCGCTCGGGCATTCCATCGGGGCCGTCGGTGCGCTCGAATCGGTGCTGACCGTCCTGAGCGTGCGCGACGGAATCATCCCGCCCACGCTGAATTTGGACAATCTGGACCCTGAAATCGACCTTGACGTGGTGGCGGGCGCGGCGCGCCCCGGCACCTACGAGTACGCGCTCAACAACTCGTTCGGATTCGGCGGTCACAATGTGGCTCTCGCCTTCGGCCGCTACTGAATGCACTTCGCCCGGTACAGAGTGACGTGGATCATGGGCACCTGCTAGTCTTCCCCAGCCCCAGCTACTTCTCGGGCTTCGGTGTCGATTCTTGTTCGGTGTCACTGCACAGTCATAGCTGTGAGTTGAAAAAGGATAGGGAATGATCGGCGAGACCTTCGATGACTATCTGGACGAGCGCGGCAATATCAAGATCCCCAGCAACCTGACGATGATCGACCTGGTCGATAAGCACGCCGCACAGGGGGACGAGCTCGCCTACCGCTATGTCGACTACTCACGTGAACGTGACGGCGAGTACCTCGAATTGACCTGGAACCAGTTCGGCGTCCGGCTCCGGGCGGTGGCCGCGCGCCTGCAGCAGGTCACCCAGCCGGGCGACCGCGTGGCCATCCTGGCGCCGCAGGGGCTCGACTACATCGTCGCCATGTACGCGGCGGTTTACGCGGGCTGTATCGCCGTGCCGCTGTTCGATCCGGATGAGCAGGGGCACTCGGACCGACTGCACGCCGTGCTCGAGGACTGCAAGCCCGCCGCCATCCTGACCGTCGGCTCGTCCGCCGCCGGCGTGCGTGAGCTGTTCCGCGATCTGCCCGCGCCCAAACGGCCGCGCATCATTGCGGTGGAAGCGATTCCGGACAGCGTGGGCTCGGCCTGGGTGCGCCCGGACATCAATATCGACAACGTGGCCTACCTGCAGTACACCTCCGGTTCCACCCGCTCGCCCGCGGGTGTGGAGATCACGCACCGGGCCGTCGGCACCAATCTGCTGCAGGTGATCACCACCGTCGGCATCACCGAGAAGGCGCGCGGGGTCACCTGGCTGCCGCTGTTCCACGACATGGGCCTGCTGACGGTCATCCTGCCGACCATCGGCGGCAAGTTCATCACCATCATGTCGCCGAGCGCCTTCGTGCGCCGGCCGTACCGCTGGATCAAGGAACTGGCCGCGCAGGAGGACGGCGCCGAGATCTTCGCCGCCGCACCGAATTTCGCCTTCGAGCACGCCGCCGCCCGCGGTCTGCCGAAACCCGGCGAGGAACTCGACCTGTCCAATGTGATCGGCCTGATCAACGGCAGCGAACCGGTCTCGGTGACCTCGATGAAGAAGTTCAACGACGCCTTCGAACCGTACGGGCTGCCCAAGACCGCGATGAAGCCCTGCTACGGCATGGCGGAGGCGACCCTGTTCGTCTCGGCCACCCGCCGCGAGGACCAGGCCCGCACGGTCTACGTCGATCGCACCGAGCTCAACGCCGGGCGCATGACCGAGGTCGCCGCCGACGCGGAAGACGCTGTGGCACAGGTGTCCTGCGGATACGTCGCGCTGTCGCAGTGGGCGGTGATCGTCGATCCGGACACCGCCGCGGAGAAGCCCGAGGGGCAGGTCGGCGAGATCTGGCTGCACGGCAAGAACATGGGCATCGGCTACTGGGGACGTCCCGAGGAGACGGTGGCCACCTTCCAGAATCTGCTCGTGACGCGGCAGCCGCGGGGCAGTCACGCCGAGGGCGCGGACGCCGACGCCATGTGGATGCGCACCGGTGACTTCGGCGCCTATCTGGACGGCGAGCTCTACATCACCGGCCGCGTCAAGGATCTGGTGATCGTGGACGGCCGCAATCACTATCCGCAGGACCTCGAGTACTCGGCGCAGGAGTCCAGCACCGCGCTGCGACCCGGCTTCGTCGCCGCGTTCTCGGTCTCGGCCAACCAGATTCCGGCGGAAACAGAGGGCGCCGGCACGGCGCCCGATCCCGGCAACACCGCCGAGCAACTGGTGATAGTGGCCGAACGGGGCACGGGCGCCGCCAAACTCGATCCCGAGCCCATCGCCGAGTCGGTGCGCACGGCCATCGCCAAGCGGCACGGCGTCGCGGTGCGGGATCTGCTGCTGGTCCCCGCCGGGTCGATCCCGCGCACCTCCAGCGGGAAGATCGCCCGCCGGGCCTGCAAGGCCGCCTATGTCGAGGGCACCCTGCGCGGCGGCCACCGTCAGCAGGCGTTCCCGGACGAAGCCGAATAGTATTGCCCCGCATCGCCGGTCGCACTTGCGCGCGATCGGCGATGCGATCCGGCGCCGGGGTGGGCCCGTCCGCTCCGGATCAGGCGCACGCCGGGCGCGGCTCGACCCGACCGGCGACGCGAGTCGATCCGGTGGCTCCCCGGCGCGCGAACTGGTGATTTCCGAGCCGGTCCGTACACTTTTCGGCCGTGTGGACTTCCGCCCGAATCGGGCTCCTGCTGGTCACGACCGCCCTGACCGTCACCGGTGTGGCGCAACCCGCGAGTGCGCGGCCGAGCCCCGCCGTGGCCGCCGCGGTCTGCGGCACCCCGCTGTCCGAGGCCGAACTCGATCGCGTCGCCGCGCTCTCGGACACCGCCGCGCTGTCCGGCGACGCGCTGACCCGGCTCGAGACCGCGGTCGCGAACCATCACGAGATCACCGAGATTCTCAGCGCGCACGGGGATCGGCGCGGGCTCTTCGGCATCGGGCTGGACGGGGTCGAGCAGGTGGCGGTCATGCCGCTGCAGCGCGATCCGGCCGCGTTCCGGGACCGCGACTACGCGCACGCCATCAGCCTGGAGTTGCTCAGCCGCTACCTGGACAATCTGCACGGCGAATTCACCGGCGGCCCGGTGGAATGGCACTGGGCGCGCTACTTCGCGCAGGCCACGCGCTGCGAGATGTCCGGCGCGCAGGTGGCCATGGCGGGCTACAACGCGCACCTGGCGGTGGATCTGGCCTATTCGGTCGCCGCGGTGAACACCGAGATCGACGACGCGCCGGACTATTTCGAGATCGTCGCGAGCATCGCCGCCGCGGGCGACGTGATCGTGGACCGGACCAAGGCGGTCTACGGCGCGGACCTGGGCCCGCTGTGGCGGTTCTATTTCGTCGGCGAGGGCCTGGACCTGCTGGTGGGCAAGGGCGTGGCCACGAAGCAGCTCTTGATCGCCGCCGACCTGGGTGCGAACGTGGTGATCTTCGGAAACGGCCTGGCCCTGCGGGATCCGGCCCTGCGCGAGCCCGCCGCGGTGGAGATCCGCGCGCTGTCCGACGCCGCGGACGTGGCCTTCGGGGTGCTGGCGCAGATTCACGCGCTCTGATCCGGCCCCCGGCTCAGGGCTCGGGGTGTGAGCGGGCGCCGTGGAACCGGGGTCCGGGCGGCCCGTGCGCCCGCGGTCCGCGCCCGGCCGACTTGGCCCAGTACATGCTGTAGTCCGCGGCCTGCAGCAGATCGTCGGCGGTGGTGTGCGCGGCGTACTCCTCGGCCACGCCCACGCTGGCGGTGACGGTGAGCCGGTGCCCGTTCACCTCGAAGGGCCTGGTGAAGGCGCGGCGCACCTCGTGCGACACCGCGTCGACGTCGCCGCTGGAATCCGGTACCAGGATGACGAATTCGTCCCCGCCCATGCGTGCCACCAGCCGTCCCGGTCCGGTGACGCAGGCGTCGAGCCGGTTCGCGGCCTCGACCAGCAATTCGTCGCCCACCGCGTGGCCGAAGGTGTCGTTCACGGATTTGAAGTGATCGAGATCGACGTAGCAGAGCCCGACCCGGCGGTCGGGGTCGGTGAAGGCGGCGGTGAGCGCGTCGAAGAAGCGGGAGCGATTGGCCAGGCCGGTCAGCTGATCGTGGTGGGCCCGGTAGTGCAGTCGCTCGCGTAGCGCCCGGCGCTCGGAGATGTCCTCCACCAGGATGAGCGTGTACTGCGGCTCGCCGTGTTCGCTGCGAATCAGCGAGACGTTGATATTCGTCCACACCGTGCGCCCGTCGCGGTGCGGATACGCCTTCTCCAACTGCACATTGTCGACCTCGCCGGACAGCACCGCGGCGTACAGCGGCCACATGGCCGGATCGTCGTCGGGGTGGGTCAGGTCGGTGACCTCGAGCGCGCACATCTCGGCCGGGGTGTAGCCGAGCATGGTGGCGAAGGCGGCGTTCACCTCGATGATGCGGCCGGTCATATCCGAGAGCCCGGTGCCGATTCCGGCCTGAGCGAACACCGCGCGGAAGCGAGCCTCGCTGGCCCGCAACTGTTCCTGCATCCGCATCCGCGCGGTGATCTCGGCGACGCGCACGCTCTCCTGTTCCGCCAGCAGCCAGGCTCGGAAGGCGCGGACGTAGCCGGTGGTGAAGGCGCCCAGCACGGCGGCCGCGCGGTCGGGCGCGATGCCCCCGTCCTGCTCGAACCAGTCGGCGAGCACCGTGATGGTGCGCCCCAGCACCTCGTCCCCGACGAAGTGCGCCCGCGCCAGTTCGGCGCCGAGCTCGGCCACCTGCCGGGCGGAAGCGCCCCCGCGCGCGGCGGTGTCCACCCGCTCGGCCAACCGGGTCAGCAACGCGCCGGCTTCGTCCCGGCTCATGGGCACGACATGGTCGCGGGCTCCGCTGTCGAGCGCGGCTACCCACTGATCGACCAAGCCGGCGTGCGGGCCACCCTGCTCCGGCCCACCCCCGGGATCCGACGCCATGAGGGACGATGGTAGCCCGACCGGTCGGTGCCGGCGAACCCCGCCCCTGTCGCCCGACTTGGGATACCATTGCGGCGCTTCACGATTGGTTTGCGCGGCGAGTGCCGAGTGCGAAGAGGGGTAGCGGAACGATGACCAGACCGAGTTGGGCTCCCGAGGGCATCGATTTGGATCGCCCCAGCGCCTCGCGCGTGTACGACTACTTCGTCGGCGGAATGCACAATTTCGAGATCGATCGCGAATTGGCCCGCCAGATAGAGCTGTTCACGCCCAACGTCGCGGAAACCATGCGCGCGAACCGAGATCTGTTGCGCCGCTGCGTCCGCTACCTCACGGACAAGGGCATCGACCAGTTCCTGGATCTGGGCTCGGGCATTCCCACCGTCGGCAACGTGCACGAGGTCGCTCAGGCCCGAAACCCGCAGGCCCGTGTGGTTTACGTGGACATCGACCCGGTGGCGGTCGCGCACAGCCAGGCCATCCTCTACGACAACAAGCTCGCGGGCGTGATCCACGGCGACGTGGCCCGGCCCGAGACCATCGTGTCCGATCCGCTGGTCGCCGAACTCATCGATTTCGATCGGCCGGTGGCCGTATTGCTCTTGGGCGTACTGCATTTCGTGCCCGATGACGGCGATCCCGCTGGTGCGGTCGAGCGGCTGCAGGACCTGTGCGCACCCGGCAGCTACCTGGCGATCACCCACGCCACCGCCGACGGTCAGCCCGCGGAAGTGCTGGAGGCGCAGAAGCTTTCCGGCCGCACCAACACCGAGATCAGCCTGCGCACCCGCGACGAGATCGCCGCGTACTTCAACGACTGGACCCTGGTCGATCCGGGCCTGGTCCATCTGCCGCTGTGGCGGCCGGAGGATCCGGCCGATGTCGGCGAGCACCCGGAGAGCTCCGGCGCGTACGGCGCGCTGGCGCACAAGAACTGACGCCGCGGTCCGCGCGGACCGGGTTTTCGTCAAGGGCCCTTACGGTTTTCGCCCGCCCACGCGAGGCGGACGGGCGAGAACCGGGTGCAGTACTCAGGCGTTCACCTCCGCCGTCCGGCCGGTGCGGCGGAAGGTCGCCACGGCGACCAGGGCCGCGAGCGCGGCGATCGCGGCCGCGCCGGTGAAGGCGGCGGCGAAACCGTCGGTGAGCGCCGCCTTGTCGTCGAGGCGTTCCGCGCCCGCCGCCGCGGCGACGGCGGTGACCGCGGCCAGGCCCAGCGCCGAGCCGATCTGGTAACCGGTGTTCACGATGCCCGAGGCCAGCCCGCCCTCCTGCGGCGGCGCGGCCGAGATCGCGGTCTGCAGCGACGGTACGAAGGCCAGGGACATGCCGAGCGCGGCGATGAGCGAGCCCGGCAGGACGTCGATCCAGAACGAGCCGTCGGGGCGCACGAACGAGAGCCAGAGCAGTCCTGCGGTCAGGACGAGCAATCCCGTCACGATCATGGTCCGAGCGCCGAAGCGCGCGAACAGCTTCGGGGACAGCGCGATCATGCCGACCATGATGAGCGCGGTCATCGGCAGCAGCGCCGCGCCCGACGGGAAGGCCGAGTACCCGAGCACCTGCTGCAGGTAGAGGTTCAGGAAGAACCACATCGGCACCCAAGCCGCGCCCAGCAGCACCTGGGCGAGGTTGGCCGCGCCCAGGTTCGGGGAACGGAAGATCGACAGCGGCATCAGCGGGTCGCGCCGGCGGCGCTGCAGCACCACGAACGCGGTCAGCAGGGCGGCCGCCAGTGCCAGGACTCCCCAGGTGGATCCGGCGAGCCAACCCGCCTCGGGCGCACGGACTATGGCGAACACGGCCGCGCCGAGGCCGAGGGTGGCGGTCGCCGCGCCGAGCAGGTCCACCGTGCCGTGCGGGGCGAGCGCGCCCGCGGGCAGCAGGGCGGGCGCGGCCAGCAGCGCGAGCAGGGCGATCGGGATGTTGATGTAGAAGACCCAGGGCCACGAGGCGTACTCGGTGATGAGACCGCCCAGGAACACCCCCGCGGTTCCGCCGGCCGGTGCGGCCGCGCCGTAGATCGCGAAGGCCCTGGTGAGCTCGCCGGGATTGCCGCCGAACAACATCATGAGCAGCGTCAGCGCCGAGGGCGCGATGAGCGCGGCGCCCACGCCCTGCACCCCGCGCCCGAGGAGTTCGACGGTGGCCGAACTCGCCAGACCGGCGACGAGCGAGCCCGCGCCGAGCACCGCCCAGCCGGTTTGGAAGACGCGCCGGGCGCCCAGGATGTCCGACAGCTTGCCGCCGAGCAGCAACAGGCCGCCGAAAACGACGACGTAGGCGTTGAAGACCCAGGACAGATTCTCCTGGGAGAAGCCGAGTTCGGTCTGCATCTTCGGCAGGGCCACGCCGATGATCGAGGTGTCCATGATGACCATGAACTGGGCCAGGGCGATCAGGGCCAGGGCGGCCCACCCTCGCGCGGACGGCGGGGCCTGGGTGGGGGTGGACATGGATGCACTCCTTCCGGTGCGCGGCTCACCGTCGGTGTGCCGCAGGGAGATTCAGCTGGTCCATGTATACCCATGGGGGGTATCTTCGGGAAGCGGGTCGCCGCGTGATTCATTTCATACCCCTAGGGGGTATAAAATAGTCGACTGACCTTCTATCCCGCGCGCGGACCCTGGGTCGCCGACAAACTGACCTGTGAATGTTTGTGATTTGTCCCAGCGAGTGGGAGTCGGGGCCGCATCGCCTGTCGGAACTGCGGTTTTTCGGTATCGTGGCGACATGCCGTGCTGTCCCGGACAGTTGTTAACGTTCGGATTCGATTGTGCGACAACTGCATAGAGAGTGTTTGTGCGAGAAGGGCAGGCAATGATGACTGCGAACACCAACCGCTTCGATGAGGCGGCGGTCGGTGCCGAGGGTTCCGGCGCGGCATACGGCGGGCTCGGCCCGGGCCGGCTGCTGTCCGCGGAGCCGATGACGGCCCGGCTGCTGCCCGGTCTGCGGCTGCCCGCGCGCGCCTGGCGTATCGGCTACACCTCCACCGCCGCCGACGGCGCGCTCCTCGAGGTGACCGGAACCGTGCTGGTGCCGCGCGCGCCGTGGCGCGGCCCCGGCGAGCGCCCGCTCATCGCCTACGCCGTCGGTACCCAGGGCCTGGCCGACACCGTGTCGGCCGCGTCCTGGCAGTTCCGGCTCGGACTCGAATACGAGTCGCTCTTCATCACCGCCGCGCTGCGCCGCGGCTGGGCCCTGGCCATCACCGACTACCCCGGGCTCGGCAATCCGGGAACGCACCCGTACGTCATGGGCCGTCATCTCGGTCCCGCGGTACTGGACTCGGTGCGCGCCGCGCGCCGGCTGCCCGCCGCCGGGCTGTCCCCGGACGGCCCGCTCGGGATCTACGGATACTCCGAGGGCGGTTGCGCCGCCGGGTGGGCGCTGCAGTTGCAGCCGTCCTACGCGCCCGAACTCGAGGTGACGGCGGGCGCGGTCGGCTCGGCGCCGGCCGACCTGGAAGACATGATCAAGTTCCTGGACGACACCCCGTACGCCTTCCTCCTGTTCTACGGCGTGCTCGGGCTGGACGCCGCGTACCCCGAACTCGATGTGCTGCAGCACCTCAAGCCGCAGGGCCGGCTGCTGGCGGCGATTCTGCGTCGCACGCACGCGGTCCCGGCGGCGGTCGCCGGCATCGGCCTGGGCTCGATCATCCCGACCAAGGTGTCGACCTACTGCTATCGCCCCCCGTTCGAGGTACCCGAGGTCAGGGCGCGGCTGCTGGAGAACAAACTCGGCGCCCTCGCGCCCGCCGCGCCCGTCCTGGTCGCGGGCGGCACCGCCGAGCAGATCATCCCCTACCCGCAGGCCGTGGCCCTGGCCGAATCGTGGCGCGCGCTCGGGGTGGACGTCACCATGCTGTCGATGAACAAGCGTGAACACCTCACCGGGGCCTTCGCTTTCGCGGGTCCCGCGATGCGCTTCCTGGCCGAGCGGTTCGCGGACGCGCGAGCGGTGGCGCTGCCGCGCGGGGCGTGAGACTCGCGGGGGTGCGTCGCCCCGCCGATACCGGGTGCGCCCCGGCCGATCACATCCGGCGGTGGGCGCGGCGGTAGGCGGCGGGTGTCGTGCCGGTCCAGCGCTTGAACGCGTGGATGAACGGCGTCGCCTCCGCGTACCCCAGCCGGATGGCGATGTCGTCCACCGAAAGCGGTGTGGCGGTGAGCATCTCCTCGGCCAGCGCCTGGCGGACCTCGTCCAGCAGTGCGCGATAGCTGGTGCCCGCGGCAACCAGATGCCTGCGCAGCGTGCGCGGGCTGAGGTTGAGGTCGCGGGCCACCGCTTCGAGGGTGGGCGCGGCGCTGAATCCGGTGGCTCCCGCGCCCGGCAGCAGCCGATCGCGCACCTCGGCGGCGATGCCGGTGCGCGCGCTGCGCCGATGCAGCAGATCGCGGCACTGCGCCACGCACAGCGCCCAGGTGGGCTGATTGGCCTGGGGGAGCGGTTGTTCGAGCAGATCCGGATCGATGCCGAAGATGGTGTGCGGGCGGTCGAAGCGCGGTGGTACACCGAACAGCGTGTTCAGTCGACGATCCTGATCCGTTGCCGGATAGGCGAATTCGGCGCTGGTGAAGTTCACCCGGGCCCCGAGTAGATCGCTCATGACCCGGTGCATGGCCACGACGTCGCGCTCCACCAGGAACCGCTGCACGTCGGCGGGAATGGTGTCGTGGTGAATCCAGGTGATCACCTCGCGCGGGCGGGTCTCCACGATCGGGGTGCAGAAGGCGAAGCCGAGCCGGTAGTACCGCAGCGCCAGCGAAATCGCTTCGCGCAGTGTCGGACTGGTCACGCAGGCGTAGCCGAACATGCCGAAGGTGCTGATGCGGTACCGCAGTCCCACCTCCACCCCGAGTGCGGGCACGTCCGCGAGTTCCCGGGTCAGGTTGCGCACCACCGCCAGTTCGGCCTCCGCGGGGATCTGTGCGTCCGCGTCGGTGAGCTCGCGCGCGCCGACGCCGGTGCCGGCCAGGATGGTCTCGGCCGCGACCCCGTGCTCGGCGGCGAATTCGACCATGACCGCGACGCTGGCCGTCCCGCGCGGGAAGTTCCAGGTCCGGACTTCCGGCTCTTCGACGGTACTCATACCCCGATTATGGCCGAAACTATGGATTCTTTGGCCACCGCTCTTTGTCGACCGCATCGGTGCAGGTCGTAGCGTTGAGCGCATGCGATTCGACTACGACGTCATCGTCATCGGCTCGGGTTTCGGCGGCAGCGTGAGCGCCCTGCGGCTGACCGAGAAGGGCTACCGGGTCGGCGTCCTGGAGGCGGGCCGCCGGTTCGCGGACCACGAGTTCGCCGAGACGTCCTGGCGTGCCCGCCGCTTCCTGTGGGCTCCGGCCCTGGGCTGCTTCGGGATTCAGCGCCTGACCCTGCTGAACGACACGTTCATCATGAGCGGGGCCGGGGTCGGCGGCGGCTCGCTGGTGTACGCCAACACGCTCTACGAGCCGCCGGACAAGTTCTACGCCGACCCGCAGTGGGGGCACATCACGGACTGGAAGTCCGAACTCGCGCCGCACTACGACCAGGCCAAACGCATGCTGGGGGTGACGACGAACCCGGCGACCACCGCGACCGACCGCGTGCTGCGCGAGGTCGCCGACGACATGGGCATCGGCGACACCTTCCGCAGCACGCCGGTGGGGGTCTTCTTCGGCGGTCCCGGCCGCCGCCCCGGTGACGACGTCCCGGACCCGTTCTTCGGTGGCGTCGGCCCGGACCGCCGCGCCTGCACCCACTGCGGCGAGTGCATGACCGGCTGCCGCCACAATGCCAAGAACACCCTGGTCAAGAACTATCTGTACCTGGCCGAAAAGGCCGGTGCCACGGTGCATCCGCTCACCACGGTCACCGATGTGCGCCCGCTGCCCGATGGCGGCTACACCGTCGAGACGGTGCGCACGGGTCGCAAGATCCGCAGGCAGCGCACGAGTTTCAGCGCGGAACAGGTCATCTTCGCCGCGGCCTCGCTGGGCACGCAGCGGCTGTTGCACCGACTGCGCGATCGCGGCTCACTGCCCGGGATCTCGTCGCGGCTCGGCTATCTGTCGCGAACCAATTCCGAAGAGCTGCTGTCGATTCGATCGCGAAACAGGGACTCGGACTTCACCAAGGGGGTGGCCATCACCTCCTCCATCCATCCCGACGGCGACACCCACGTGGAACCGGTGCGCTACGGCAAGGGCAGCAACGCGCTGGCCCTGATGACCACCGCAATGGTGAGCGGCGATCCGCCGCGCGTGGGCGCCTGGCTGCGCGAATTGAGCCGCCGCCGAAAGGATCTGGTGCGGATGCACACCCCGCGGCGCTGGTCCGAGGAGATGATCGGCCTGCTGGTCATGCAGTCGGCGGACAACTCCATCACCACCTACACCAGACGCGGACTGTTCGGCCGCCGGATGACCACCAGGCAGGGGGAGGGCACGCCCAATCCCACCTGGGTCCCGGCCGGTCACGACGTGGCCCGCCGGGTGGCGGAGAAGATCGACGGCTTTCCCACGGCCTCGATCACCAGCAGCGTCTTCAACATCCCCATGACCGGCCATTTTCTGGGTGGCTGCCCGATCGGGGACGCGCCCGGAACCGGCGTGGTGGACCCCTACCACCGGCTCTACGGGCATCCGGGCCTGCACGTGATCGACGGCTCCACCATTTCGGCCAACCTGGGGGTTAATCCCTCGCTCACCATCACCGCCCAGGCCGAACGCGCGATCTCGCTGTGGCCCAACCGGAACGAGCCCGATCCCCGCCCGGCTCCCGCCGAGCAGTACCGCCGCCTCGCTCCGATCGCGCCCCGATCGCCGGTGGTACCGCCCACCGCGCCCGCCGCGCTGCGGCTCTCGATCACCCCGGTCGGCCCCGGAACCCCGGCGCCGGCCGATGCGGACGGCGAACTCCAACCGCGGGCATAGCGCGGGCGGGGCCGCGCCGCAGGGTCGCGCGGAACTCCGCGCAAACCCTGGACGAACCGCGTCGCCGTGGTGAGGATGGGACCGGAGCGAGCGTCTATTCCGAGGAGGCGATGTGGTCGAGCAGCGCGTGGATTGGCTCGCGGGCGGGGTGCGCCGGTCGATAGCCGGTGAGCGCATAGCGCGCGTCGCGGGTGAGCTGTTCCTGGCGCGGGGCTTCGATCAGGTGGGTATGGACGACGTGGCCGCGGCGGCCGGCTGCTCGCGGGCAACGCTCTACCGCCACTTCCACGGCAAGCCCGCGCTCATCGACGCGGTCATGGCCAATTCGGCCACCGCCGTGGTCGAGCGGGTGGCGGCTACGGTCAAGCGCTACGAGGGTTCGCGGCGCATCGTCGAGGCGATCCTGGTCTCGGTCACCGCGGTGCGCACCGATCCGGCGCTCGCCCGCTGGTTCGCGGACCGGACAGGTGGCAGTGACGAGGTGTTCGCCACCTCGCCCGAGTTGGGCCGGATGGCAACCATGCTCACCGGCATCGCGCCCGATGACGAAGTGGCGCAATGGATCGTGCGGGTGGTGCTGTCGCTGCTGGCGTGGCCGCTGCCGGACGCCGCCAGCGAGCGCCGCATGGTCGAGCGATTCGTGAGCTGATCGCGCGGGCGGCGCGATCGGCGCCCGGGCAGACAACCCTTGTCTAGTGTCTGGGACAGTTCTACACTGGGGTGACATCGAACACTCGGTACCAGGTACTCGGTGTTGCACCAAGGATGGTCGAGATGACAAGTGCGCCTCCCAGTGGCACCTATCCCAAAGCTCGCCGGATCAGATTCCGCTTCGAGCAACACGATTCGAACGACAGGTACTTCGTCGACGGCGACATGGTGTTCAGCCATTTCGTCGCGGGTCTGTCCGGCAGCTTCCCGCCCGGCGAGGAATCCTTCATCCGCTCGGTCCGGCGGGTGGCCGGCCGGGTCACTGACCCCCGGCTGAAGAAGCGCGTCACCGGCTTCGTCGGGCAGGAGGCCATGCACGGCCGGGAACACCGCAGGCTCAACGACAAACTGGTCGAAATGGGTTACCCCATAGGGTGGCTCGACACCGAGGCCGCCCGCGAGCGCGCGCTCCGCCTCGAGGAACGCCTGGCCCCGCTGGTCCACCTGGCCGCCACCGCGGCGGCCGAGCACTACACGGCGGTCCTGGCCCAGCGTGTGCTCTCGAGCCGTGAGATCCAGGACATCCCGGCTTCCCCCGAGTTCTGGAATCTGCTGAACTGGCACGCTTTCGAGGAACTCGAGCACAAGTCGGTGGCTTTCGACGTCTTTCGCGCTGTCGGCGGCACCGAACAGACCCGCATCGCGGTGATGGCGGTGCTGTACAGCCTCACCATTCCACTCACCTACGGCGCGCTCGCGGTCTCCCTGGCCCGCGACCCCGTCGCCCGCCGCCGGCCGGTTCACCTTGCGCGCGAAGCATATTCGCTGTTCCGTGGCCCGATCTTCCGCGGCCTCATGGGCGAGCTCGCGCTGTACATGCGACCCGGCTTCCATCCCGACGACATCGACACCGAGGCCCTGCTGGAGCACTGGCAGCACGAGCTGTTCGGCGACGAGGGCGTCCTGGTCGATCACCTCACCTAGCAAGACATTCCATCGAGAAAGGACCGGCCAATGACGATCGGTCAGGACGCCACGTCCCTCACCCCCTACCCCAGGGTCCGGCGCATGCGTTTCCGGTTCGGGCAGCCCGAACCCATGTCGCACCATTTCGTGCGGGACGACATTCCGCTCACCCATCTCATCGCCGTACTGTCCGGCGCCTTCCCGCCCGGCGAGGAGTCCTTCATCCGCTCGGTGCGCAAATTCTCCGGCGAGATCACCGACCCCGTGCTCAAGAAGCGTGTGGCAGGGTTCATCGGCCAGGAGGCGGTGCACGGGCAGCAGCACCGGGCCCTGAACGACCAGCTCATCGAGATGGGCTTTCCCATCGTGCGCCTGTTCACCTTCGCGCCGGGCGCGCTGCGCGAGCGCGCGGTGATCGCCGTCGAGAACCTGGTGCCGCGGCATGTGCACCTGGCCTTCACCGCGCTTGCCGAGCACTACACCTCGACGCTGGCGGTGCGAGTCCTGGGCGAGGAGGCCATCCAGTCCATTCCGGGCGATCCGGAGGTCTGGAAGCTGTTGAACTGGCACGCTTTCGAGGAACTCGAACACAAATCGGTCGCCTTCGACGTGTACCGCGCCACCGGTGGTTCCGAGGCCGTGCGCATCGTTCTCATGGCGGGCACCTACGCCGCCACCATTCCGGTCGTCTCGCTCGGCGTCCTGGCCTCCATCCTCAGTGATCCGCGCAGCTGGAGGCCGATCAGGGTTGCGCGACAGTCGATTCGGCTGTATCGCGGTCCGATCGTCAAGGGCCTCATGAAGGAGATCAGGCCGTATATGCGGCCCGGCTTCCACCCCGACGACATCGACAGCACCGAACTGCTCGAACACTGGCGGCGCGCCCTGTTCGGGGCCGACGGCGAACTGCTCGATCGCATCGGCTGAGGACGGCCCATGAGCACCACGAACGACGGCAGGGGTGCGCCGGTCGGGGACCGCCCCGATCACGAGGTCATCGTGATCGGGGCCGGTTTCGGCGGAATCGGCGCCGGCGAGGAGCTCTCGTGAAACTCAACGACATCGACCCCCGCCTGGTCGTGGTGACCGGCGCGGGCAGCGGGATCGGCCGGGCGGTGGCGCGGCGCTTCGCGCGCGACGGCGCACAGGTCATCGTCTCCGACATCGACAAGGACGCCGCGCTCGCGACGGTCGCGCTGATCCGGGCCCGGGGGGACCGGGCGGTCGCGCTGCAGTTGGATGTGACCGATCCCGGGGCCTGGGCCGCCTTCGCCCGCGACGTGCACACGGACCACGGGGTGCCCGACGTTCTGGTCAACAATGCCGGAATCCTGGTCAGCGGCGCATTCCTGGACATGGAACCGGGGGACTGGGAGCGTCAGCTCGGGGTCAACCTGCTGGGCGTGGTCCACGGCTGTCGCACCTTCGGCCGGCTCATGATCGATCAGGGCAGGCGCGGGCACATCGTCAACATCGCCTCGGCGGCCGCGTTCACCCCGACCCCGGTCATGTCGGCGTACTCGGTTTCCAAGGCCGGGGTCAAGATGCTCACCGAATGCCTGCGACTGGAGTTGGCGCCGCGGGGCGTCGGGGTCAGCGCCGTCTGCCCGGGGGTGATCAACACCAATATCGGCGACCACGCCGTCACCGTCGGCGTGGATCCGGAACTGGTCGAACGCGGGAAGGAGATCGCCAGGCGGGTACAGGATCTCGCGGCCCGGCTGCCGTTCTCGCCGATGAGCCCGGATCTGGTGGCGCGCGCGGTGGTCCGGGCGATCCGGTTCGACCTCGCGGTGGTGCCGGTGCGTGCCGAAGCCTGGCTCGGCTACGTCGTCGCACGCGTCGCGCCGGGGGTGAATCGGCGTATGGCACAGCCGATCTCGGTGGAGCGCATGGAGGCGGCCGGGGCCTGGCTGCTCGAACGGTTCGGCGCGCCGCCGGTGGTCACCCGAGGGCGGGGCGGGGCGGTCGAATGAATCCTCGCGCCCATCGGCTCGAGGTGCACGAGGTCGTCGGCGAGACCGCGGAGGCGGTCTCGCTGGTCTTCGAGATCCCCGCCGGCCTCGTCAGCCGGTTCGAGTACACACCCGGGCAGTTCCTCACCGTGCGGGTACCCAGCGCCCGCACGGGATCGGTGGCGCGCTGCTACTCGCTCTCCAGCAGCCCGCACTGCGACGACCGGCTCGCGGTCACGATCAAGCGGACGCCGCTCGGCTACGCCTCGAATTGGCTGTGCGACAACGTGACCGCGGGATCCCTGCTCACCGTGCTGGAACCGGCCGGGAACTTCTCACCGCGTGCCTGGAACCGGGATCTGCTGCTGTGTGCGGCGGGCAGCGGCATCACCCCGGTCATGTCGATTCTCAAATCCGCGCTGGCCCGGGGCCGGGGAAAGATCACCCTGGTGTACGCGAACCGGGACCGTGCCTCGATCATCTTCGCGCGCCGGCTCCAGCAGCTGGTGCAGCGCTATCCGCGCAGGTTGACGGTGTTGCACTGGCTCGAATCCGAGCGGGGCGCACCGACCGCGCCCGGCCTGGCGACCTGGATGCGCCCCTATCGCACTTGGGACATATACCTGTGTGGCCCGCCCGGATTCACCCTGGTCGCCAAGCGTGGCCTGGCACAATTGCGAGTATCCGAGCGCGTGATCCGCCAGGAGGAATACCGCTCACTGACGGACAACCCGTTCGAGCCGCCCACACCCGCGTCGCCGATCGCGACCGGAACCCTCGCGCCCACCGCCCCGCCGGGCGTCGCGGGCGCGGCGGGCGACGCCACCGTGCGCGTCGAGATCGACGGCGCGACGCACACCCTGCCGTGGCCACGCGGCAAGAAGCTGCTGGACGTGCTCCTGGACCACGGCATCGACGCACCGTACGTGTGCCGCGAATCCGCCTGCGGCACCTGCGTATGTCGCGTCGCACGGGGCCGGACCCGCATGCTCGTGAACGAGTCCCTCATCGACGAGGAACTCGCGATGGGCCTGACCCTGGCCTGCCAGACCCTCCCCGAATCCGACGACCTGCACATCGCCTTCGATCAGTAAAAGCCCCACCGGCCCGACAATGAGGTTGCCAGCCATGAGTACTCTGCCCGAAGGTATCCGCGGTACCGCCGATCCCCTGTTCGCCGGAACCGCACGCGTTTTCGCGCGCCTGTTCGACAGCTACCTGCGCACCGGCGGCGCGCTCTCGGTCTATCTGCGGGGCGAACCCGTGGTCCGGATCTGGACCGGCACCGCCGACGACGCGGGTGCGGTCCCCTGGGAATTCGAGACCACGGCGCTGTCCTTCTCCACCACCAAGGGCGTCACGGCGCTGGTCATCCATCGGCTGGTCGATCGCGGCCTGCTCGACTACGACACCCCGGTCGCGGAGTACTGGCCCGAATTCGGCGTGGGCGGAAAGCATTCCATCACCGTGCGCGATCTGCTCGCGCACCGCGCCGGGCTCTCGGACCTGCGTCCGCTCGTGCACGGCGCCGCCGACGTCCTGGATCACGAGCTGATGGAACAGCGCCTGGCCGCGGCCACCCCGGACTGGACCCGCGGGCTGCCGGTGTACCACGCGCTCACCTACGGCTGGCTGCTCGGCGGGCTGGCCCGCGCGGTCACCGGATCGAGCATGGCCGAGCTCTTCCGCACCGAACTCGCCGAGCCGCTGGGCCTTTCGGGCCTGCACCTGGGCGCACCCGCCGACGGCACCCCGGTCGCCGAACTGGTCGGACCCGGGGTCTCGGCCACCGGCACCGGCCTGGGGCGGCCGATCACCGCCGCCGTGATCCGCCTGCCGCTGGTCGGCACGATCCTGAACACGATGCACTTCACCGGGGCGCAGGACGCGCTGCGCGGACCCGCGCCCGCCCTGTCGCACTCCGAGAACGGCGCCGCCACCGGGGTTTTCAGCGCGGACGCGATCGCCCGCGTCTACGGCGTCATCGCCAACGGCGGCGAGTTCGAGGGCGTCCGGCTGCTGAGTCCGCGGATCGCCCGCGGTCTGGACCGGTACACGCGGACCAATCCCGATCCGTCCCGGCTCGCCTTCTGGCAGTTGGGCTATCACCCGCTGCCGACGCTCGGCGCGCCCCGCGGCTTCGGTCATCTGGGCCTGGGCGGCTCCGGCGGCTGGGCCGATCCAGTGTCCGGGCTGTCGGTCGGCTTCGTCCACAACCGGCTGGACATGTTCCGCCTACCGATGGACATGAGCCTGCTGTCGCTGGTGCTGCCGAGCATCGCGCGCGCCGCGGGCGTCGCCGATGCCGGGCCGGGGGCCGTCCGCGCGGCCTGACCTCGGCGCGGGAGCGTGGTCAGGACAGCGGCTCCTTCGCGAGGGCGACCACCGGTTTCCGGGCGGCGACGGCCGCCCGGAACTCGTCGGCTGTCTGCGGGACCAGCGCCGCGGCGATGATCGCCAGCACCGGGCCGATGATCATGACGGCGAACGCCGAGGTGTAGGAGAGATGGTCGGTGACGATGCCGAACGCCAGCGGGCTGACCACGCCCGCCAGCTGGCCGCCGAAGATGATCACACCCGACGCCGCGCCCATGTAGGCGCTCGGCAGCGCGCGCAACGGCACCGAGAACGCGGGCATGAAGGCCAGCCCGGCCACCAGGCTCATCACGGTGCCCGCCGCGACGAAAGCCGGGAACCATTCCAGGCGCGGCAGAATCAGCAGCATGACGGCGGTGAACGCCATGGACGGGACCACGATCACGCGCGGCCGCCCGCCGAGGCGGTCCGACATGCGCGCGCCCAGCACCACGCCCGCCGCCGCGGCCAGGGTCGAGGGCACCGCGGCCACCGCGACCAGGGTCATCGAGACGCCACGACCCTCGTGCAGGAAGGTCGGCGTCCAGGCCGTGACACCCCACACCAGGACGTCGTAGCCGAAGAAGATGGCCGCGAAGCCCAGCAGCGCGGGGGAGAACAGCACCGCCCGCCGGTCCGCGGCCGGCGGGCGATCGGTCACCGGCGACTCCTGCTGCGCGAGCGGCTCGGGCATCCAGCGCCGCCACGCGAAGATCACCCCGACCCCGAGCACCGAGATGAGCGCGAACATCGCCCGCCAGCCCAGGGTGGGCAGCATGACCCCGGCGATCACCGCGGCCAGCAGAATGCCCACGGCGTTGGAGGAATTGGTCCAGCCCGACGCCGTGGTGCGCTGCTCGGGCAGGGTGCGCTCGGACAGCGCCTTGAGCGCCGCGGCCGGGAACACGCCCTGCACCAGCCCGAACAGGAACCGCATGGCGAGCAGTGCGGAGAAGGACCAGGCCAGGGCGGTCAGGCCGGTGAAGACCGACCAGGCGAGCAGGCCGATGACGCCGATCCGGATCGAGCCGTAGCGGTCCGCCAGCAGTCCGCCGGGTACCTGGGCGATCGCGTAGGCCAGGAAGAAAACCGACACCAGGAGACCGAGTTGGGTGTGATCGAGGTCGAGTTCGTCACCGATCGCGGGGAGCGCGAAGTTGATGACCGTCCGGTCGATGTAATCGACCACCCAGGCCGCGAAGAGCAGCATGACGGTGATCCGGGTCGTGCGTGGCATCGGAGCCCCTTCATCGAATCGAGGCGTGGCGAGATGCCACGATCAGCAGCACGAACGCACCCTCCTGGATAGCCGTCTACGCCAATGCCTTCCGAACCCGCACATAGTAATGAGCGGTGCGGTCCCCGGGGTGCCCTCAAAATCTTGGGCAGCCCGCGCGCCCGGCGGGGCATCCCGGGCGGTGCGGACCCACCGGACAGGTACCTGCCGAGAACGGACATATGCCCTTTAGAGTGTGACCGTCGCCGGTTGCGAAATGGGCAACGCGGGGGCACATGAACGCGAATTCCAGCGGTTCCGGGCTCCGCCGTGGTGTGCTGTTCGCGGCCGTATCCGGGTCCGCGCCCGGCCGATGTGCACGCGCCCAATACAAAGTCTCTCGTACTGTTCTCGCGCACATCGGCAGAAGACGGCGCAGGTTTTAAGGTCCCCTCGCGGGGAGATCGCCGAGTCGATTGAACCCGCACGCCGCCCGGCTCGTTGAACCACATGAGTTGATCGCGAACCGGTTGCGGCCCACCAGCTGATCCGGCGGTCGCCGCGTCCGGATCGGGGTCCCCGCCGGGCGATGCGCGGCGGGGACATCAGGTTCGACGGCACCGCCGCTCTCGGCGTCTGCCGCTCCTAATCGCTTGTCCACCAGCGCTTTTCGAGCAACTCTGTGATTTGTGACACGTTGTTCCGGAGGTTTCGCCGGAGATACATTGTGTCCGATGCATCGCCCACAATGTAATTCGAAGGGGGGTTTCGTGTCCGATAGCAGGAGGGCTTCCGGCACCGTGGCGGATGTGATCGTGGCGCGGCTCGCCGCCCACACCGATCACCTGTTCGGCGTCGGCGGGGCCAATATCGAGGACGTCTACGACGCGGTGGCCCGCGCGGACGGTCTCACCGGCATCGTCGCCAAACACGAGTTCGGGGCCGCGACCATGGCGGACGGCTACGCCCGCGCCACCAACCGGCTCGGCGTCGTGGCCGCCACCTCCGGCGGGGGCGCGATGAATCTGCTTGCCGCGCTGACGGAGTCGTACGACTCACGGGTCCCGGTGCTGGCCCTGGTCGGGCAGCCGCCGATCGGCCAGCAGGGGCGCGGCGCGTTCCAGGACACGGGCGGCGGGCCCGGATTGCTGGACGCCGAGCGGATATTCGGCGCGGTCACCCGGCTCTGCGTGAAAGTGACGCGCCCGCAGGACATTCACGCGGCGCTGGACCGGGCCATCGCCGCCGCGCTGGCGGGCGGGCCGGTGGCGTTGCTGCTGCCCAAGGACATTCAGGCCGCGCCCGTGCTCCAGCGACCCGCCGGAACGGGCTCGGCCACGGCCGTTCCCGTGGCCGGCGCTGAATACGACTCGGCCGGAACCGATCACCGCGACCCGGCGGCGACCCGGCCATCGGCGGGCCCGGGGACAGCGCAGGTGAACGCGGCCGTCGCACTGCTGGCGGCGGCCTCGGGGCCCGCGGTCGTCATCGCCGGACCCGAGATCGCCCGCGCCGACGCCCGGGCCGAATTGGCCGCGCTGGCGGTGGCCCTGGACGCGGTCGTGCTGCTCACCCCCGATGCCAAAGACGCCTTCCCCAACGAACATCCGCGCTTCGCCGGGCTCACCGGCGTCATGGGGCACCCGCACGCGCCGGAGCTGGTGGCCGGGGCGGGGCTGGTGGTGCTGGCGGGCGCGGCCCTGCCGATGACCGCCCGCGCCGGGCTGGACGACGCGCTCGCGGCCTGCCCCGCGGTGCTGCACGTCGGGGTGGACGCGCCCTTCGTCACGAACGCGCTGCGCCTGCCCGGCCCGCCGCGGGCGCACCTGCTGGAGCTCGCCGCCCGCGCCTCACGGCCGGGATTCGTTGCGGCCCCGTTATATTCGGGGTCGCTGCCCGAACTCGCGGTACCCCCGGCCCCCGGAAGCGGTGTGCGCTACCGCGAGGCCGTGGCCGCCATCGCCGCGCGACTGGAGCCCGGCTCCGACATCGTCGCCGACGCCGGGAACACCGGGGCGGCCGTGGTGCACCACCTGCCGGTCCCCGACGGCGGCCGCTTCCTGATCGCCCTCGGCATGGGCGGCATGGGCTACTCCTTCGGGGCGGGCATCGGTTCCGCGCTCGGCCGGCGCCGCCGGACCGTCGTGATCGCCGGGGACGGTTCGTATTTCATGCACGGGCACGAACTGCACACCGCCGTGGAGTACCGCGTGCCGGTCACCTTCATCGTCTTCAACAACAACGCGCACGCCATGTGCGCCACCCGCGAGCAGCTCTACTACTCCGGGGACTACACCTTCAACAGATTCCGGCCCGCGGAGATCGGCGCGGGCGTGGCCGCCATGTTCCCCGACCTGCCCGCCCGGACCGCGCACACCCTCGCCGACTTCGAGGACGCGCTGGACAAGGCGGCCGCCGAAACCGGGCCGGTCTTCATCGAACTCCGTTGCGACGCGGCGGAAGTGCCGCCCTTCGCCCCCTTCCTGAAGGAGCCCACCCCATGACCGAACTCGCCGACTCCGCCGCCCAGGCGCCGGATCTGGACGTGCCCGGCGTCTATCGCATCGAGACCCTCAGCGTGAAGGAGGGCATGCCGATGGTGCTGGACATGACCCGCGCGGTGTATCCGCACGACGAGATCTTCGGCGACTACTGCACGGTCAACGAGTACATCGCCGCCCCGCCGGACGAGGTCTTCGACTACCTGTCCGACACCCGCAGCCTGGGCGAATGGACCTACAGCATGCGGGGTTTCGAGCGCACCTCCGAACCCGGCCTCTGGGTGTCCGACGACCGCATCGGCTCGCACACCCGCATCTACACCCGCACCGTTGCCAGCCGCGAGACCCGCACCGTGGACTATCACTGCGCCTGGGACCAGGGCGAACACCTGTGGATGATCTACCTCATGCGGGTGGTCGACGCACAGCTGGTGCTCGGTAAACCGGGCTCGGTGGTGCTGTGGACCAACTGTCACCATCCGTTCTACGACGAGAACGGCTACCCCGAGACCGCGCCGCAAGGCCGTCCGGTGTGGGTCGGCGACTTCTGGCACCTCTTCGCCGCCGGGCATCTGCTCGAACTGCGCAATCTCAAAGCGATCTGCGAACACCGGCACGCCAACGGCCTGCCCATCAAGCCCGAATGGATGGACCGCGCATGAGCACCGACACCGTCAGCCTCGTCGACATCGCCGGATACCTGCCCGAGAACGTCGTGTCCGCGGACTATTTCGCGCGCTACGCCGATCCCCAGGACGTCACCGGCAACCTCATGTTCAAAGCGCCCAAGTTCCGGCGCCACGTCGCGCCGGGCGAGACCCCGGCCGACATGGCCGAGCGCGCGGTCGCGCCCATCCTGGCCCGCCGGGGCCGGGAAGTGTTGCGCGAGGTGGACATTCTCATCGTGCACACCCAGCTGCCCGAGACCGGCATCGTCGGCAACGGCGGTGAAGTGGCCGCGCGCCTGGGCATCGACCCCGAATGGCTCATCGATCTGCACAACGGCGGGTGCGCGGCCTTCGTGCACGCCATGAAGCTCGCCCGGCAGCTGCTGATCAGCACCGACGCGCGCTCCGCGCTCATCGTCACCGTGCAGAATTCGGCCGGTCAGATATTCACCCAGGAGCAGGTCCGCGGGAAGCCGCAGGCCGCCATACCCGGCGACGGCGCGGGCGCGGGGCTGCTGGTGAAGTCCGGGGCCTCGCCGATCCTGGACATCGAGACCCGGCACCTGCCCGAGTTCGCGGGGCAGATGACCGTGCTCGCGGATCCGCCGCGCCGCTACTGGGAGGCGGGGCCGGGCCAGATGCATGTCGGCTTCACCGAATCCAAGATCGCCAAGGTGCTCGGCCGCGGCAATCGCATCGTGCCGGAGGTGACCCAGGCCGTGTGCCGGCGGCTCGGAATCCCCAGCACCGAACTGGATCTGCTGGTCACCAACCAGCCCAATCGCGCGTTCCTGCGCAATTGGCGTGACGCGCTGCAACTTCCGGCGGAGCGGCATCCCGACACGTTCGACGAGTGCGGAAACCTCTTCGCCGCGGGCATTCCGGTGACCTTCGACCGGGCCGTGGACGAGGGCCGGGTGCCCGCGGGCGCACTGGTGGTCTTCGCCGGGTTCGCACACGCGGGCGACTTCGCGGCCGCGGCCGCGGTGCGCTGGGGCGGGCGCTGAGGTCGGCCATGGGATCGATCACCCGGGCCGGTCACCAGTTGCAGCTCAACGAGAATCCCTACGGCCCACCGTCTTCGGTCCGCGAAGCCCTGGGCCGGGCCCTGGCCTCGGCCAATCGCTACCCGGAGTTCCTGCCCCGGCGCCTGCCCCGCCTGATCGCCGACCACCTGGGCGTGCGCGCCGATCACATCGTGGTCGGCGCGGGGGCGACCGGGGTGATCATGCACATCGTGCAGGAATTCGGTTCCGCCGGAGCGGGAGTGGTCATGGCCACCCCCACCTTCGACGGCTATCCGATCCTGACGACCATGGCGGGCGGGCGGCCGGTGGCGGTGCCGCTCACCCCGGACGGCAGACAGGATCTGGAGGCCATCGCCGACGCGGTGGACGCGGACACCCGGCTGGTGGTGCTGTGCAGCCCGCACAATCCGACCGGAACCCTCATCACGCCGCGGGAATTCGACTACTTCCTCGAGCGCGTTCCCGCGACGGTCACCGTCGTGCTGGACGAGGCGTACGTCGACTTCGTCGGTCCCGACGCGCGCATCGACGTGCTGTCGCTGCTCGAGCGGTATCCGAATCTGCTGGTCCTGCGCACCTTTTCGAAGGCGTACGGGCTGGCGGCGCTGCGGGTCGGCTACGCCGTCGGAGCGCCGGTGCTCATCCGGCGCATCGCCCGCTGGCAGGTGCCCTTCGGAATGAACGCCCTCGCCGAGGTCGCGGTCCGCGCCTGCTACGCGGCCGAACCGGAGATCGAGGCGCGGGTGGCGATGATCGGCGGGCACCGCCGGCGGCTCACCACCGGCCTGCGCGACCTCGGGCTGGCCGTGCCCGACAGCTACGCCAACTTCTCCTATCTCACGCTGGCGGAGCCGGATACCGACCGGGTGGGCACCGCGCTCGCCGGGGCGGACATCCACGTCAAGCGCTACCCGACCGGGCTGCGCATCACCATCGGCGACCGCTCGGCGACCGACGCGGTGCTCTCCACGGTGCGCAGTACAGTGCAGTAATGCCAGAAAATCCGTCTTCCGCACCCGATGGGCACCGGGCCGGAGCGGACGAGGAGATCGACTACGCACTGCTGTCGCTGAGCGCACAGCTGTGCTTCGCGCTGTACTCCACGTCGCGGTCCATGACCGCCGCCTACCGCCCCTTCCTGGATCAGATGACCCTGACCTATCCGCAGTACCTCGTGCTGCTGACCCTCTGGGAACGACCGGGCATCACCATGAAGGAACTCGGCGAGCACGTCCACCTCGACTACGGCACGGTCTCTCCGCTGGTCCAGCGACTACAGTCGCGCGATCTGGTGGAGAGCCGCCGCAGCGAGAGCGACGGCCGCGCGGTGCTGCTGCACGCCACCCCCGCCAGCCGTGAACTCCAGCTCCCGGCCCAGCGCATGATCCACGCCGTGCTGGATTCGGTGGGCATCGATCTCGAGGACATCGAGGCGCTGCGCGATCAGGTCAACGCCCTCGGGGTGCGCCTGGACGCCATGGTGAGCCTCGCGCGCGGCCGCTGAATCGGTTTTCGCCGCTGGTCCCGGGCACATCGACGTGCCCGTCTCGGTGTTCACGCGCACATTGTGATCCACGGCGCATTTGGCCAGCATTGTGAATCGGCCCGTACCCTGGGCCGCAGCAGCAGTGTGCCCGCGTTCCGGACAGCTCCACTTTCCTGCCCGTTCGGACGCGCCGAAGGAGGTAGTTGACCAGTGGTATCGCCCACGATCGCGCATCGCGAATTCACGGCCGAGGCGACGTACACCATCGCCGAGAACGCCGCCCTGACCGATATCGTCGATGACCTCGAGCGGACTTCCCCGCAGTTCGTGGCCTTCCACAAGCCCACCGCCGACGGCTACGCCGAGGTGACCGCCGCCGACTTCGCCGCCCAGGTGCGCGCGGTGGCCAAGGGCCTCATCGCGTCCGGTGTGCAGGCCGGTGACCGTGTCGCGCTCATGGCCGCCACCCGATTCGAGTGGACGCTCATCGACTACGCCATCTGGGCCGCCGGCGGGTGCACCGTCGCGATCTACGACTCCTCCGCGACCGATCAGGCGCGCTGGATCCTCGAGGACTCCGGCACCAAGCTGCTGATCGTGGAGAACGACCGGCACGCCGAGACCGTCGCGAGCATCACCACCCCCGACCTCACCGAGACCCTGCGCATCGACGGCGGCGCGGTCGCCGAGCTGGTCGCGCGCGGCGAATCGGTCGACGACGCGGCGCTCACCGAACGCCGCGCCGCGGTGCGCGCCGAGTCGCCCGCGACCCTGATCTACACCTCCGGCACCACGGGCCGCCCCAAGGGCGTCATGCTCACGCACTCGAACCTGTTGGCCGAGGCCACATCCGGCAAGCTGGCGCTGAGCCACCTGCTCGCCGAGGGCCGCACCACCCTGATGTTCCTGCCGCTGGCCCACGTCTTCGCCCGCGCCATCTCCGTCGGCGCGCTCTCGGCCAAGGTGACCGTCGCGCACACCTCGGACTGGACCACCCTGGTCGACCAGTTCGGTTCGTACAAGCCGAATTTCGTGCTGGCCGTGCCGCGCGTGTTCGAGAAGATCTACAACGGCGCCAAGCAGAAGGCGCACGACGGCGGCAAGGGCAAGATCTTCGACGCCGCGGCCGACACCGCCATCGAGTGGAGTAGGGCTCAGGAGAACGGCGGCGCGGGTCTGCTGCTGCGCGCCAAGCACGCGCTGTTCGACAAGCTCGTCTACGCCAAACTCCGTGCGGCCCTTGGTGGCCGGTGCGACGGCGCGGTCTCCGGCGGCGGCCCGCTGGGCGCGCGCCTCGGCCACTTCTTCCGCGGCATCGGCGTGCCGGTGTTCGAGGGCTACGGCCTGACCGAGACCAGCGCCGCGGTCACCGTGAACCAGGTCGGCCGGACCCGCGTGGGCAGCGTCGGCGTGCCGATCGAGGGCAACGCGGTGCGCATCGCCGAGGACGGTGAGGTGCTGGTGCGCGGTTCGGTCGTGTTCGGCGGGTACTGGAAGAACGAGGCCGCCTCCGCCGAGGCGTTCGTCGACGGCTGGTTCCGCACCGGTGACCTCGGCACGCTCGATGCCGACGGGTTCCTCAGCATCACCGGGCGCAAGAAGGAAATCCTGGTCACCGCCGCGGGCAAGAACGTCTCCCCGGCCCCCATGGAGGATTCGCTGCGCGCGCATCCGCTCATCGGCCAGTGCATGGTCGTCGGCGACAACAAGCCCTTCATCGGCGTGCTGATCACCCTGGACCGCGAGGTACTGCCGGGCTGGCAGCAGCGCAACGACATTCCCGCGGACACCACCATCGAGGCACTGGCCGCGCATCCGGCGCTGCTCGCGGAAATCGAAGCGGCCGTTGCCGAGACCAACACCAAGGTCTCGAAGGCCGAGGCGATCAAGAAGATCCGCGTGCTCACCTCCGACTGGACCCAGGAGACCGGCGAACTCACCCCGAAGCTGTCGCTCAAGCGCAATGTCGTGCTGGAGAAGTACAGCGCCGAGGTGACGGCGATCTACTCCTGATTCGGAGAACAGTCGCCAGGCTCATCGCTGACTGAAACAGCGGGGGCACAACAGAATACGTAGTTCACGATGAAGACCCGGACGAAACCCGTTCCGGGTCTTCATTTTTCGCTGCCTCGAGCATGGGTGGCCGGTCAGGGGGAGCGGGGATGGATCGGGAGAGGCTTCCGCGCCGCGGGTAGTCCGCCGCGGCCCCGGGATTGTGCGCCCGCGGGTGTGTTCGCGCGCGTCGAATCAGCCGAAAGTGAATGACGGACCAATTTCATACGAGAAGTGGCCGGGCACACAGTGAAAGGTGTGAGAACCGTCCGTTAACCAATTGTTAGCGTTTCGAACCGTTGCGGGATCGAGATGGAAATGGTGTCCTGGTCGAGCGCCCATCTGAGCGCCACTCTCGGCAGCGTCGCCGCCACAATTCTCCGACCTGCTGTCAAGAAGTCGCTGATCAGCGCGCAGCCCAGCCGGTGAAGGTTCGAAAGGAACGGGTTATGAACGCACCTCGCATGGCCTGTCTCCGCAAATAGCTTCCTGTTCGCCATTCACTTTTGTTTGATGAGGACGTCGCTATGGAATACACCCACCTATCCGAATTCGCCCTGCGACCGGGCGGGCTGACGCTCTGGCATCCGGAACTCCATCCGGGCCGCGGCTGGGCCCCGGATGATCGGCCGCTCACCAGCGTCCACGCGCAGTACTGCCGCGAGACCGACGCCGGCGATCCGCGCCCCGGGCGCGGCCGCTGGATCGGCACCATCTTCGAACTCGACGCGCCCTTCGACGCCGGCCACTGGCGCACCACCGTGCGGCTGTGGCATGCCCGGCACGAGGGCCTGCGCACCACCGTGGACTGCGACGGTCCCGAGCCGCGCCGCCTGGTCTGCGCGCCGGACGCGGTAGCGGTCGCCGACACCCCCGTGCCCGCCGTCGCCACCCCCGAGGCCATCCACGCCTACCTCGCCGAGGCGCTGGAGGTTCGGCTCTCGCCCCTGGTGTGGCCGCACTGCCTGCTCGCGACCGTCGAGCACCCTGAGACCGGTGACTTCACCGTGCTGGTCGCCGCCGATCACTCGGTCATGGACGCCTACTCCCAGGCCATCGTCATTCTGGAACTGCGCACGCTCTACCGCGAGGTGACCCGCGGCGAGCAGGTTCGCGAGTCGATCACCTTCGGCAGTCCCGCCGATTTCGCCGCCCTCGAGCGCAGCTCCGCCGCCGCGCTCACCCCGGGCTGCGAACCGGTGCGGCTGTGGCAGCGGTTCCTGGCCGGCTCGGGCGGCATGCTGCCCCGCTTCGAACCCGCCATCGCGCCCGGCAGCGGGCAGCCCTCCGTGCTGCCGCAGACCAGCGTGTCGCGAAAACTGCTGCCGCTCAACGAACTCGAACTCATCGAGGAGGCGATCACCGCCCGCGGGCACCGGCTCTCGGTCGCGGTGTTCGCGGCGCTGGCCATCGCGTATCGCCGCGCCTACGGGTACCTGTCGCTGCGGGCCATCATGCCCATCGCCACCCGCCCGGATCTGCAATGGCTCGAGTCCATGGGCTGGTTCGTGAACGTGGTCCCGATCGACATCACCCTCGCCCCGGATCCGGACCCCGACAGCGCGCTGGAAGCCACCCGCACCGCGCTGCGCAAGTCCCGCGTCGCCAACAACGCCACCTGGACCCGCGCCCTCGAACTTCTGGACTGCGCCGACCGCCCCCGCTTCGGCATCTCCTTCCTGGACATCCGGGTCCTGCCGGACTATCAGCTGGTGGAGGCGCTGCGCGGGCACACCCTGCGCTCGGAGTCCTACTCCGGCGACGAGGTCTTCTTCTGGGTGGTCCGCGCCGCCGACGGACTGCGCTTCTCCACCCGCTTCCCGGCCGCGTTCCCCGCCGCCGAGATGGACCGCTTCCTGGCCGAATTCACCCGCGCCATAGGCGAGTTCGCCGGGCAGCCGCCCGCCGACCGGGTCCGGGTGGTCGGCCCGGACCACACCTCGACCGCCGACTCCGCGCGCATCACCACCGCCGTCGCACCCGACAGCACGGTGTCCGACGGTCTTCGAGAATCGGCCGGTGATCCGGCTCTCGCGGGCGTGCTGCTCACGAGCACATCGGAATTCGCCGATGCCGGGCGGGACGCCCACCTCGCACCCGAACACGAGGCCGGACGTCGGCCCGCACCCGCGGTGGCGGTCGCCACCCCGGCCCTCGCCGGTGCGGAACCCGGCCGAGCAAGCCGGTCCGGCGGCGTATGCGACCGGACGGGGCAGCCCGGTGCGGTACCCGACCCGGCCGGGCAGGGAAGCGCGCTGCGGACCGAGGCTCCGCGAGTCGACGCGGACGCGGCGAACCCGGTTGCGGCGCAACTCGTCTCCGCGCCGGCGCAGGGCTGAGTGATGCGGGTGCTACTGGCCTTCGCGGGCAGTCGGGGTGACGCGCAACCGGGCGTGCTGCTCGGGCGCGAGCTCCTGCGCCGGGGACACGACGTGACCCTGGCGGTGTCCCCGAACCTGGTGGAATTCGCCACGGGGCACGGAATTCCGGTCGTCGGCTTCGGGCTGGACAGCGCCGAGCTCTTGCGTGCACAGGAAGAGGACCGGCGGGGCGGTAGCTGGAACCTGCGCGCGCGCTTCCGGGCGCTACTGGAGTTGCAGCGCCGCGGATTCGCCGAGGCCGCACGGGATCTGCTCGCCGTGGCGGACGCGGCCGAGCTGCTCGTCACCGGCATGGCCTGTGAGGAAGTCGCCGCCGAAGTCGCCCGCGGACGCGATATTCCGCTCGCTGCCCTGCACTTCTTCCCCATACGTCCGAACCGCGCGGTCCCCGTACTGCCGACCGCACTGGGCGTCCACCTGCCCGGAGCGCTCAACCGCGCGGGCTGGCGGGCACTGACCGCGCTCAGGGCCCGCGCTCTGGCCCGGGAAATCGCTGCCGTACGTTCCGTGAGTCCGCGGAAATACCTGCAACGCACCAGTATTCAGGCATATGACGCGGGGCTTTTCCCCGGTCTCGCCGCCGAGCTCCGCGGCGACGAACCGGTCACCGGCTTCCCCGTCGTGCCGGACTCGGGAACCAGGCGCACCGCACAACTCGCATCCGGTCGGGAACCTGGCCGGATCACGCCCTCCGCCGCGTACCGCGACGCTCCGGCCGCCGGTCTCGCCGCAACGGGCGCTGCGCCGCCGGACGTTGCGATCGACGCCGCGGTCGCGGAACCGCCGTCGACCGAATCCGTTTCGCGGCAGAAAGTCTCGGCGCAGGGGCCGGGTGGGACCCGCGAACCCGCGGTGCGCCGGCCCGCCGCGGCGCCCCGGGGCATTCCGTTCGATTCCGAACTGCACACCTGGCTGGATGCCGGCGATCCGCCCGTGTACGTCGGCTTCGGATCCATGCGGGTCGGTGACCCACACGATCTCGAGCTGCTGGTTCGCACCGCGTGCAAGCGGCTGGGCCGGCGACTGTTGCTGACCGGCACGGCCTTTCGGCCGGGGCTCACCCCCGATGTGGCCGTGGTGGACCAGGTCGACCACGGCGTGGTGCTGCCGCGCTGCGCGGCCGCCGTGCACCACGGCGGCGCGGGCACCACGGCCGCCGCGCTGCGCGCCGGTGTGCCCCAGGTGATCTGCGCGATGCAGGCCGATCAGCCCTTCTGGGGGCGGCAGATCGAGACGCTCGGACTCGGGGCCGCCATGCCGTTCGGCGCGCTGTCGGCCGACCGGCTCGAACGCCTGCTGCAGCGAGCGGCCGACCCGGACGTCGTGCTGCGCGCCGCAGCGCACGCAGCCCGCTTTCGTGACGACGGTGTCGCGCGAGCCGTCGATGTCATCGAATCCCTTGTGTCGTCCGCTCTTCCGGCAGCACCGCCGGAGCGAGCGATCGCACCCGTCAGGATCGGAGGTGCCTCATGAGCACCGAGTTCGCCATCGAGACCCGGGGGCTCGGCAAGAGCTTCGGGTCCCTCACCGCCGTCGGCGGAGTGGATCTGCGGGTCGCCGCGGGCACCGTGTTCGGATTGCTCGGCCCCAACGGCGCGGGCAAGACCACCATCGTGCGCATGCTCGCCACCCTGTTGCGCCCGGACAGCGGCAACGCCCTGGTCTTCGGCCACGACGTGGTGCGCCAGGCCACGGCGGTGCGGTCCATGATCGGGCTCACCGGCCAGTACGCCGCGGTGGACGAAAACCTCACCGCCATCGAGAATCTGCGGCTCTTCGGGCAGCTGCTCGGACTGACCCGCCGTGCCGCCACCCTGCGCGCGCACGAACTGCTCGAGGAGTTCGAGCTCACCGCCGCCACTCAGCGCCGGGTCGGCACCTTCTCCGGCGGCATGCGCCGCCGCCTGGATCTGGCGGCCACGCTGATCACCCTGCCGCCCCTGATCTTCCTGGACGAGCCGACCACCGGCTTGGATCCCCATACCCGCGAACGCATGTGGTCGGTGGTCCGCGGTCTGGTCGATCGGGGGGCGACGATCCTGCTCACCACCCAGTACCTGGAGGAGGCCGACGCGCTCGCCGACCGCATCGCCGTCATCGACAAGGGTGTCGTGGTGGCCCAGGGCACGGCGGGCGAGCTCAAATCCTCACTCGGAGAGGAGATGTTGCGCATCGATCTCGTCGACGCGGCCCAGCGCCCGCTCGCCGACGCCGCCGTGGAACGCATCATCGGGGTGACCCCGCTGCACGGGGACACACCGGCCACCCTCTCGGTACCGCTGAACGACATCGACAGCGCCGCCGATGTGCTCACCGCCTGCCGCACCAGCGGAATCCGCCTGCGCGGCTTCGCCGTCGACCGCCCGGACCTGAATTCGGTGTTCCTGGCGCTCACCCAGCACTCGACAGACAGCAGGGCCGCGTCATGACCGTTCTCGACACCGCACCCGCCCGGCCCGCCGCACGCGTCCGGCGCCGCCCCACCGTGGTCCACCTCGGACCCCGTGCGGGCCTGCGGCAATCGCTCATCATGGCCCAGCGCGGCATGCTCACCTTCCGGCACAGTCCCCAGTTGCTCTACGACGCGGTGCTGCTGCCGATCATCGGCCCGCTGCTGTTCGGCAGCGTGTTCGGCACCGCGATCGCGGGCAGCATGCACGCCTACCTGCCCACCCTGATTCCCGGTGTGCTGGTGCAGATCGTGCTCACCTCCTCGGTGGCCACCGGCGTCCAGCTCTCGGAGGACATTCGCTCCGGCGTCTTCGACCGCTTCGTGGCCATGCCGATAGCGAGGTCGGCGCCGGTCACCGGGGCGCTGGTGGCGGGCGCGACCCGCTACGTCATCGCCGCGGTGATGGTGCTGCTGGTCGGGTTCGGGATGGGTTATCGCCCGGAGCATCCCGGCGGTCTCGTGCTCGGCGCGCTGCTGGTGGTGCTGGCGACCACCGCCATGAGCTGGATCTTCGCCTTCATCGGCGTGACCGTCGCGCGCCCGGCCGCGGTGCAGGGCATGTCCATGCTGGTGCTGACCTTCCTCAGCTTCGCCTCCAACGCCCTGGTGCCCGAGGAGGCCATGCCGGCCTGGTTGCGGCACGTCTCGGACTACAACCCCGTCTCCCACCTGGTGGCCGCGGTGCGCACCCTCGCCGACACCGGCGCCGGCGGCAGCGATCTGCTCTGGTCGGTGGTGGCCGCGCTGCTCATCGCTCTCGTCTTCGCTCCCTTGACCGTTCGCACCCTGCGCAAGCGCTGATCAGGAGGATTCACATGGCCGCACCCACCGCGCCCGTGTCCGCGCCGGTCGCCATGAACCGGCTCACCGCCGACGACGACCTGTTCCTCAAACTGCACGATCTGTACGGCAACGCCATCGTGAACCAGGTGGCCTGGCGCTTCGACGCACCCGTGGACCCCGCGGTCCTGGCGGGCCTGCACGCGCAGCTGGCACACGGATTCCTGGCCCGCCGGGTGCGCACCACCACCGTGCCGCTGGCCCGGCCCTGGTGGGTGCGCGCCGAGTACTCCCTGGCGCTGGGCCGGGACACCGAGCCGATTCCCGAGAACGGTGTGCTGGATTGGTTTCTCGCCCAGACCCGGGTGGATTTCGATCCCGTCGCGGGCCGGGTGTGGCGCCTGTCCGCCGCGCCCACGACCACCGGCGGCACCCTGCTGTCGCTGGTCACCTCGCACGTCGGCGCCGACGGCGGCGCGGTGCTCTACGCCCTGGGCGACGCGCTGTACCGGATCGACACCGGGGCCGCGCCGTCGGCGGCCGATGGTTCGGGCGCGCTGGTGGGAGGCACACCCCGAGATGGTCTGTACCGCAGGCATTTCGCCGACGCCGCCGCTCAGATCACCGCTGCCGCGCGGGGAGTGCGCGCGGCGGTGGCCGCCCGCGCGGTCACCGAACCCGCCCGCAATCCGCGCCCCGAAGCGCCGGCCCTCGACCTGCCGGAAACCTATGCCCCCGCCGACCTCGTCGTGGAAGTACCTCTCGCGGAATGGAACTCCGTCGCGGCCGCCCACGGCGGCACCGCGAACGGCCTCATGATCGGCGTCGGAGTCGGCGTGCTGGGCCGTTCGGGTCGCATCGCCGACGGCGCGCGGGTGCGGGTCGACATCCCGCACTCGATGCGCGGCCCGGACGACCCGCGCGGCAACGCCACCACCGGCCTGCCCATCGCGGTGCCCTACCGCGCGGGGGAGCGCACCGATCTCGCGCTGGTGCGCGCCGCCATCAAACAGGCCGCGCGCGCCTACGCCGATCCCGCCACCACGCCCGCGCTGCAACACCTGCAACCGGTGCAGATGATGCTGCCGCGCTTCGTGCTCGGCTACTTCTCGCGCACCGCCAAGGCACCGGAGTGCCTGTGCACCAACCTCGGTGAGACCGGGCGCGCGGTGGCCACGATCGGCGGCGTGCGGGCGCGCACCGTGCTCATGCGCCCGGTGGTCTGCGCCGGTCCGACCGAACTGTTCCGCCGGATCGAGGTCGGCCTCAACCTGTCCTGGTCGAGTGACGGTGACACCGTGACATTGGCGGTGACCGGCGCGGATCCCGATCGCTTTCCTTCCCGCGCCGCGCTGCGCGAGTGCGTCGCGGCCGAATTCGCGGCCTGGGGCCTGGATCCGGTCTTCTGGAGCTGACCGGGCGGCACGGCGGCGGTTGACGCCTCCGGGGATAAGTGTAACCATGAGATACAGTAATTTTGGTCACTCCCAGGAGGCCTGACAATGGTGTCAGTACCCACTACCGCCGATTCCGTGCTCGCGCTCGCGCAGAGCTACGCGGACAAGGTCCTGCTGCTCTCGCAGGGCTCGGTCGACAAGCATTTCGATCCCTACGCCGACATCGATTGGGACAACTCGGCTTTCGCGGTCATCCCGAACGATCCCCGCTGGATTCTGCCCGCCGCGGGCGACATGTTCGCTCGCCATCCCTGGTATCAGGCGCAAACCGAGGATCGCAAGATCGAGATCGGGCAGTGGCGCCAGGCCAATATCGCCAAGGTCGGGCTGCAGTTCGAAACCCTGCTCATCGGCGGCATGGTGCAGCAGACCTTCAAGCTGCCCAACGGCTCGCCCGAGTTCCGGTACTGCACCCACGAGGTCATCGAGGAGTGCAACCACACCCTGATGTTCCAGGAGATGGTGAACCGCATCGGGCGCGACGTGCCCGGGATGGGGCCGATCCTGCGACAGCTCACCTACGTGGTCCCGCCGCTGGCCGCGCTGTTCCCGAATCTGTTCTTCATCGCCGTGCTCTCGGGCGAGGAGCCGATCGATCACATTCAGAAGGCGATTCTGCGCGCGGGCGCGGACATTCACCCGATCATGCGCGGCGTCATGGCGATTCACGTCGCCGAGGAGGCCCGGCACATCTCCTTCGCCCACGAATACCTGGAACACCATGTGCCCGAGGCGAATCAGCTCGCTCGCTTCGTGCTCTCGCTGGCCTTCCCGATCGTCATGTGGATCGGCGGGCGGGCGATCATCATTCCGCCGCGCGCCTTCTTCCGGGAGTTCGGCATTCCGGAGCGGGTGCGCAGGGAGGTCTTCTTCGGGCTGCCCGACTCCAAGGAGACCTTCGCCGGGTACTTCGGCGACGTGCGCGCGCTGGCCCAGCGCATCGGGCTGATGAACCCGATCGCCAAGACCGTGTGGAAGGTGCTCGGCATCGGCGGTTCGACCACGCGCTATCGCTCGGAGCCGGATCGCTCGGGGCACACGCGCGCCGCGTAGTCGCGGATATCCCCAGGTCGGTGGACCGCCGTCACCCGCACCCCGGACGGCGGTCCGCGGCTATAGTAGACGTTACCCCGGATAACACGTAACATCCCGGGGACGCTCGGACGACGAAGCCCGGGCGGACGACCAGACGAAGCGAGTACCTCAATGACGCGGCATGTCGACGTACTGATCATCGGCGCGGGCCTGTCCGGTATCGGCATGGCCTGCCATCTGACCCGGGAGAACACTGGGCGCAGCTACCTCATCCTGGAGCGGCGCACCGCCATCGGCGGCACCTGGGACCTGTTCCGCTACCCCGGCATCCGCTCGGACTCGGACATGTACACCTTCGGCTTCGGCTTCCGGCCCTGGATCGGCACCAAGGTCCTCGCCGACGGGCCGAACATCCGCCAGTACATCGAGGACACCGCCGCCGAGTACGGCGTCACGAAGAACATCCGCTTCGGCCGCAAGGTCACCCGCGCGAGCTTCGACAGCAACGAGAGCCTGTGGACCGTCCAGGTGCTCGACGAGCAGACCGGCCAGACCGAGACCTACACCAGCGACTTCCTGATCGGCTGCACCGGCTACTACGACTACGACAAGGGTTACCAGCCCAGCTTCCCCGGCCAGGAGGACTTCACCGGGCAGATCGTGCACCCGCAGCACTGGCCCGAGGACCTGGATTACACCGGCAAGAAGGTCGTGGTCATCGGCAGCGGCGCGACCGCCATCACGCTGATCCCGTCCATGAGCAAGGACGCCGCGCACGTCACCATGCTGCAGCGGTCGCCCACCTACATCGCGGCGCTGCCCGCCGACGACCCGGTCGCGGTCGGGCTCAAGTTCGCGCGGGTGCCCGCGGCCGTGGCGTACAAGGCGGGCCGGGCGCGCAACATCGCGCTGCAGCGCGCCAGCTACCAGCTCTCGCGCACCAACCCCAAGCTCTCGCGCAAGCTCATGCTGGCCGCGGTGCGCGCGCAGGTCGGCCCGAACATCGACATGCGGCACTTCACCCCGTCCTACGACCCGTGGGATCAGCGCCTGTGCGTGGTGCCCAACGGCGACCTGTTCCGCATCCTGCGCAGCGGCAAGGCGTCCATCGCCACCGATCACATCGAGACCTTCACCCCGAAGGGCATCCGCCTGCGCTCGGGCGAGGAGCTCGAGGCGGACATCATCGTGAGCGCGACCGGCCTGACCGTGCAGATGCTCGGCGGCGCTGCGCTCGAGGTCGACGGCGAGACGCTGGCGACCCGGGATCTGGTGGCCTACAAGGGCGCTCTGCTCAGCAACGTCCCCAACGCCATGGTGATCCTGGGCTACACCAACGCGTCCTGGACGCTCAAGGCCGATCTGGCCGCCGAGTACTTCTGCCGCCTGCTCAATCACATGAAGGCGGAAGGCTATTCGCAGGTCGTGGCCGTTCCCGAGGAGGGCGATCGGTCCGAGGCCTCGCTCATGGGCGGTGCGCTCACCTCCGGCTACATCCAGCGCGGTGACGGCGTCATGCCGCGTCAGGGCACGCGCGGGCCGTGGCTGGTCATCAACAACTACTTCCGCGATCGCGCCATGCTCCGCAAGGGCGCCATCGAGGACGGCATCCTGCGGTTCCGCCGCGAGGTGAAGCGCGAGGCCGTCGCCACGGCCGAATCACGCTCCGCCTGACTGGATTTCGACCGATCGGCGCGGCGACCGCCGACCCCCCGACGCGGTAACCGCCCCCGGTCCGCGTCGAACCGGTCGAATAACGGTGGGCCGGGAACAGACCAGTTCCCGGCTCACCGGCTCTTTTCCGGGGTCGCGGGGGCGGGGACCATGAGCTGATGACCCACGCTCGAACCTTCTCCCTGCTTCCGCCCGGCGTCCGGAACGCGTTCGCGCCCACCGTGACCTACCTCAACGCCGCCAGTTACGGGCTGCTCCCGACGGCCGTCGCGGACGAGGTCGCCGCGGCCGAACAGCGCCGGGTGCGCGGGGAATTCGACATCTCGGCGGTCGACGGCATCGTCGCGAACTGCCGCGCGGCCCTGGGCCGACTGCTCGGCGTCGAGGCGAGTCGGGTGGCCATCGGCGCGCACGTCTCCCAATTCGTCGGTCTGGTGGCCGAGAGCCTGCCGGTGGGCGCGAACGTGCTGCTGCCGGAATCGGAGTTCACCTCGGTCATCTGGCCCTTCCTGGCGCGCAGGGATATTCGCGTGCGCACCGTCCCGTTCGCGGAGCTCGCCGCGGCGGTGCGCCCGGGTGACGACGTGGTGGCGGCCGCGGTCGTGCAGTCCGCCGACGGCGCGGTCATGGACGCCCCGGCGCTGGTCGCCGCCGCGCACGCCGCCGGAGCCCGGGTGCTGCTGGACGTCAGTCAGGCCGCGGGTTGGTTCCCGGTGCACGACACCGGCGCGGATTGGCTTGTCGGCGTGGGCTACAAGTGGCTGCTCGGCCCGAAGGGCACGGCGTTCCTGGCCGGTACGGACGAGGCTCTGGACACCCTGCGCCCGGTCGCCGCGGGTTGGTACGCCGGCGACGACCCGTGGGATTCGGTCTACGACGCCCCGCTGCGCCTGGCCCCGGACGCTCGGCGCTTCGATCTCTCCCCGGTCTGGCCCGCGTGGATTGGGCAACTACCCGCGCTGGAGCTGCTGCTCTCGGCCGGCATCGCCAACATCCGGGCGCACAACGTCGCCATCGCGAACCATCTGCGCGTGGGACTCCATCTGCCCGTGGGGAATTCGGCCATCGTCTCGGTGCCCGCGGACGCGGCGACCCTCGAACGCCTGCGTGCGGCGAAGGTGGTGGGCGCGGTCCGCGCGGGCCGCCTGCGCCTGGCCTGCCACCTCTACAACACGGCGGACGACATCGACCGCGCCCTGGAAGTGCTGCGCCCACGCTGAAATCCGCCCCGGCGCACATGGTTCGGGCCGAGCCGTCCGGCCGCCGCTGATCGTCGTTCCGGCCCGCCGACCCTGCCGCCAACGCGATTCCGATGGCGCTGCTCCATTTGTCCGGACGACGTGCGCCGCCGTCTGCGGTGCGCGGTCGAGCGTGGGGGATGCCGAGTGCGTACCGCCACCGGTCAGGTGATCGACGTTCGACACGCCCGGCCCCGGCGTTCGGTCGATCAGATGGGCTGGAAGCCCGCGCCCACGCCCTTGCCCGCGTCCACCGCTGCGCGCACCGAATCGAAGGATACGGCCACAACCGGGGTGTGGAAGGGGTTCAGGGCGCTGGTGCAGGTGAAGCGCATGGCCCGGGTGTCGTTGATCAGCGGGCCGGAGACCAGGCCGACCAGGCGATCGCCGAGCAGCAGCGGGCCGCCGGAATCGCCGTAGCTGGAACAGGCCTGCTCGATGAAACCGCCGGGTCCCGCGGACCACACGACGCCGCACGCCTCGCCTATGGTGCGGCCGTTCTGGCAGACCACGTCCCAGGCGCCCGGGGGAGTGGCCGCGAGACCGGCGATGGTGGTGCCGCCCACCGAGCGCAGCGGGGTGACCTTGGCCGGATCGAATTCGATGACCGCGTAGTCGAGGGTGTCGTCGGATGTGACCACGCGCCCGACCGCCCCCGCGTCCGGGAACTGCTCACCGGCGACCGGGGTGCCCGGTTCGCCGCAGTGCCCCGCCGTGAAGCCGACCAGGCGGCCCGCGTCGTCCCGTCCGATGGTGGTCAGGCTGCATTTTGCGTGCCCGCCGAGCACGATGCCCGAACCGCCGCCGAGTGCTGCCCGCTCCTCACCGGGTGCCGCCGATGCCGGGGCTGTCGCGGGGAGTGTGGCAGCGGCGATCAGTACGGCGGGTGCGACCCACCGGCGAAATCCGAGCATTCGAAACCATCCGTCCATCGCGACGTGCTGGGCAATCCATCCTGCCGGGGTAGTAGCCCCCAGTTTGCCATTTGAAACAGCGGGGCCCGCACGGGAGCGGCGCCGTCGCGACGGACACGCCGGTCAGGCCAGCCAAAGTCCCCGCTGAGCGGCGAACGGATCGGACTGAACGCGCGGGTTCTCGGCCCAGATCATGGTCTCGCGGCGATCCCGGGTGTAGCGCGGCCAGCTGGGCCCGGGGTCGGCGGTGGTGATGAAGGACACCCACGCGCGGTGCACGGCGTCGGCCAGCGCCTGGGGCGGATTGTCGCCCGCGACGGCGGTGACGCCCTGCGCCCGCAGGCAGTCGAAGGCGAAGGGCAGATCCAGGCAATGGAAGGAGCTGCCCTTGTTGTCGGGAGCCGTTGAGGCCCAAGTGAATTCGTACAGCCAGGTGGCCTGGTTGCGGGCCGCGCGATCCTCGGCGACCCGGTAGGTGGGTGCGCGCAGCAGGGTGTCGCTCTGTGCCTGGCCGAGAAGTTCGGCGGCGGAATCGCCAGGGTAGGCGGCCCGGAAGGCCTCGATGCTCGCGGGCGGCAGACCCAGGAACGCGAAGGCGGCGGGCAGGGTGGCGTCGGTGACCGGCTGGTCGCGGGTCATGGCGTTGAACTCGTCGCGGGTGAAACCGAGCAGCAGCGGAACATTGGTCGCCGCACCGGTTTTCAGCAGTTCGGTGCTGTCCAGCGGGATGGTGGTCCCGTCGGCGAAGGGCGCGAGCGCCAGCGTCGGGACCGTCTCGCTGCCCGGCCCGATCTCGCGCATCCTGTCCTCGCAGGACTGAATCCGATCGTCGGTGAGATCGCGCAGTGCGGCGGCGGTGGCGGGCAGACCGGTACGGGCGGTGAACAGCCGCGCCACCGCGAGGCCCGCGTCCCGGGAATTGGGCTGGGACAGCGCTCCCGAGGCGGAGATGCCGGCGTGGAACAGTCCGCGCGCGGACGGGGCAGCCATGAGCGCCCACACCGCGCCGCCGCCGGCGGACTGTCCGGCGACGGTGACCCGGCCGGGATCGCCGCCGAAGGCCGCGATGTTGTCGCGCACCCAGGTCAGCGCGGCGATCCAGTCGAGCACCGCCCGATTGTCGGGTGCGCCGTCGACGTGCAGGAAGCCCTCGATACCCAGCCGGTAGCCGATCGACACCACGACCACGCCGTCCCGGTTGAAGGCCGCCCCGTCGTACCAGGGACTGGCCGCTGACCCGGCCACGAACCCGCCCCCGTGAATCCACACCAGCACCGGCAATCCGGCGTCGGCGCCCGCCTTCGGGGTGAACACGTTGAGATTCAGCACCCCGTCCCCCGCGATGCTCGGCTCCGGAATAGCGGTGACCTCGGTCAGCGACTTGCGCTGCGCGGTCGGCCCGTAGGTGGTGCAGTCCCTGGTCTCCGCCCACGGCGTCACCGCCACGGGCGCGGCGAACCGCAACTCACCCACCGGCGGCTGCGCGTACGGAATCCCCAGAAACGCGACCCCCGTCTCCCGCTGCTCACCCCGGACGGGCCCCGACGCCGTGTCCACGACGGGCCCGCTCGCGCTGTTCGACTCCGTGGAACAGGCGCCGGCCAGCGCCAACACCCCCGCCCCCACGAACAGGTTCCGACGTCCGAATCGCTGCACAGCCATGTCAACCTCTGGTCGCTATTTAAGTCAATGGTTGAAATAATTGAACCTCAGCATAATCTCGACCTGTGAATCCCGCATCCGAGCCCGCAGACTCCGCCGCCGTGCGCCGGGCGAACCTCGGCCGGGTGCTGCGGCATATCGCGGAGCACGGACCGTGTGCGCGGACCGAGATCGCCTCGGCCACCGGGTTGGCGCACGGGTCGGTGACCGCGCTGGTGGGGGATCTGATCGAGCGGGGGCTGGTCGGGGAGGACGAAGCACCGCGCGGGGGCGGCCGCGGGCGGCCGGTACGGCCGGTGCGGTTGATTCCCGTGCGGGCGTTGAGCATTGCCGTGCAGATCACCGCCGAACGACTGTGCGTGGCGGTCGCCGATCTCGGGGGGACGGTGGTGTGGCGCGCGGACGAAGCGCATCACTGCCCGCCCGGACGGCCCGAGGTCATGGCCGACGCGGTGGCCGCCGCCGTCCGCCGGGCGGCCGCGGCGAACGGCATCGCCGGGTGGACCGCCGCCGCCTCCGGAACCGATCCGGGCGCGCCGCCGCCGGAGTTGCTGCGCGTGGTGATCGCCATGGCGGGGCCGGTGCTCGACGACGCGGCGCAGACCGTCGCCGTCGCACCGGATTTCGGATGGCTGCGACCGGTGCGATTGCGAGAGCTGTTGGCGGAGCGCCTGATCGGATCCGGATATGTGATCGACGTGATCAACGACGGCAACGCGGCCGCGTTCGCGGAATTTCACGCCCGCCCGCGGGCGCGTGGACTGGTGTTGATCGAAGCCGGGACCGGCATCGGCGGCGGGGTCGTGCTGAACGGGCGAATCCAGATCGGCAGTCACGGCGTCGCGGGGGAGCCGGGGCACATGCCGGTGGCCATGGACGGTCCCGCGTGCGTGTGCGGGGCGCGCGGATGCCTGGTGGTCTACGCGGGGCCCGAGGCCGTGCTGAACGCGGCGGGACTGGGCGACACGTTGCGCGAAGCCGGTCTGTCGGCGGCGAATTCGCTGTTCATCGCGGCCCTGACCGCGGGCGAGGCCCGGGCGCTCGCGGCGGCCGATATCGCCGCGCGGGCGCTGGGCGTCGCGGTCGTGGGAATTCACGCGCTGCTGGACGTGGAGGAGATCGTGCTCGGCGGGACGCTGGCGGAATGGTTCCCGTGGCTGCTGCCGGGCATCGAGGATCGCCTCGCGGGCCGCCGCGCGCTGACCCCCGCGCTGGATCTGACGGTGCTGCCCGCGGTGCTCGGCGCGGACGCGATGCTGCTCGGCGCGATCGAATACGCCCGGCGCGCAGTGCTCGCCGATCCGGCGGCGGTGCCGGTGCTGTCGGCGCGCACCCGCGGCTGAGACCGGCCCGCCGATTTTCTCGACAAAAGTCGCCACAGATTCGCTGATCTAGCGTTCAGTAGTGGTTTCATGGGCGGATGGATCTGCGCCCCGACCTGCGTAGCACTGTCAACGACCTCATGCCCGACCTGAAAGAGCTGCTCAAACAGCTGGTAGCGATTCCCTCCATCGCCTTTCCGGAGTACCCCAAGGCGAATGTGCAGGCGGCGCACGACCTCATTGCTGAAGAGTTGCGAAAATCCGGTGTCGAGGACATTCAGGTGCTGACGCTGCCCGAGACCTCGCCCGTCATCTACGCCCGCATCCCCGCCCCGCCCGGCGCGCCGACCGTCCTGCTCTACGGGCACTACGACGTCCAGCCCTCCGGAGATGAAAGTCTCTGGAACACACCACCGTTCACCCCGGTCGAAAAGGACGGCGCGATCTACGGCCGCGGCGCGGCGGACTGCAAATCCAATGTCGTCGCCCATATCGGCGCCCTGCGCGCCTTCGGCGGCAAGCCCCCGGTCGGGATCACCCTGGTCATCGAGGGGCAGGAGGAGTACGGCTCCGGCTTCGACGACTACCCGGCCGAGCAGCCCGGTCTCTTCCAGGCCGACGCCCTGCTCATTTGCGACGCCGGCAATATCCGTGCCGGTACCCCCACCCTGGTCACCGCGCTGCGCGGCGTCGCCGATGTCTTCGTCGAAGTGCGCACCCTGGCCGCACCCGTGCATTCGGGCCAATTCGGCGGCGCCGCACCCGATGCCCTGCTCGCGCTGACCCACGCTCTGGCCACCCTGCACGACGCGGACGGCAATGTGGCCGTCGAGGGACTGCGCCGTGACACCTGGACCGGCGCGAATTACACCGACCGGGAATTCGCCGAAGTCACCGGTATGGAACCGGGCATGCCCCTGCTGGGCACCGGCCCCATCGGTGAGCGCATCTGGTACGGACCGGCCATCACCGTCATCGGATTGGACGCACCGCCGGTGAAAACCGCTGCCTCCGCGGTAGTTCCGTACGCACGCGCGTATCTGAACGTCCGCGTGCACCCCGAGCAGGATCCGGCGCAGGGTCAGCGCGCGGTGATCGAGCACCTGTCGAAAGTGAAACCCTTCGGCATCGAACTGCGAGTCACCGGCGGCGACGTCGGCGCCGGATTCGCCGCGAGCACAACGGGTCCCGCCTATTCCGCCATGCGCGAGGCCATGGGCAAGGCGTGGAACACCGAAGTCGTGGACTCGGCCATGGGCGGTTCCATCCCGCTCACCAATTCCATGGCGGCCGCCAACCCGAACTCCGAGGTGATCATGATCGGCGCCGAGGATTCCAGCTGCAACATGCACGGCTTCAACGAGCGCGTGCTGCTGAGCGAACTCGGCAACGTGGCGCTGGCCGAGGCCGAATTCTTCCAGCTGTTCGCGAACAGGATGCGCAAATGAGCGACACCGCGATCGCGGATCCCCAGCCCGCCTCACACCGGAAGAAGCGGTCCTTCCCCTCGACGTACACGATCCTCGCCGGCGTAATGGTGGCGGTGTGGCTGGCGGCCTTCGTGATTCCGGCGGGCGCGTACGAGCTGGACAAGGACGGCAAGACCATTGCCGGGTCCTACCATCGCATCGAAGCGACAAAGAGCTTCGGCGAACGCGTCCGGGATCTGTTCCTGGCCCCGATCAACGGGCTCTACGGTATTCAGGATCCCGCGACCGGGCAGGTCGCCCCGGACGTGAGCGGCGCGCTGTACGGGGCGGCGGCGGTCTTCCTGTTCGTGCTCGCGGTGGGCGCGTTCATCACCGTCGCCTTCGCCACCGGAGCGCTGGACAGCGGAATCGGCAGGCTCGCTTACAAATTGCGGGATCGATCCTTCCTGCTCATCGTCGGCATCATGGTCATCTTCGCCATCGCGGGCACGGTGGAGGGCTTCGCGGAGGAGACCCTGGGCTTCTACGCGCTGCTCGTACCGCTGACCCTGGCGCTGGGGTACGACCGCATGACAGCGGTCGGTGCGATCATCGCGGGCGCCGGTGTGGGCGTGCTGTGTTCGACGGTGAACCCCTTCGCCACCGGCACCGCGTCCTCGGCCGCCGACGTGCCCATCGGCGACGGCATCGTGCTGCGGCTGGCCATGCTGGTCGTGCTGACCGCGGTGACCATCGCCTACGTGCTCTGGTACGCCCGGCGGGTCAAGAACGACCCGGGCAAGTCCTGGTCCGGCTGGCAGCCGGGTGATCGCGATATGAAAGCCGAAGAGCACGAACCGGATCCGATGACCCGGCGGCAGGTGCTGGTGCTGTGGCTGGTCGGGCTGACCTTCGCCTTCATGATCTTCGCGATCATCCCGTGGGCGACGGTCATCAAGGGAGACGGCGCGACATCGTTTCCGTGGGAACTGGATTGGTACTTCCCGGAGCTGACCGCACTGTTCCTGGTCGGCGCGGTGGTCATCGGCCTGGTCGGCGGATTGGGCGAGGGCAAGATGTCCGAAGCCATCGGAAAGGGTTTCGGCGACTTCGTCGGCGCGGGCATCGTCATCGTGCTGGCGCGCGGCGTCACGGTCATCATGAACAACACCGAGATCACCAGCACCGTGCTGCACGCGCTGGAGGGTGTGGTGACCGGCACCTCCTCGGCGGTCTTCGCGGTGGCGGTCTTCCTGGTGAACGTGCCGCTGGCCTTCCTCATCCCATCGACCTCGGGGCACGCCACCCTGGCCATGCCCATCATGGCCCCGCTCGCCGACTTCGCGAATGTGCCGCGCTCGCTGGTGGTCACGGCCTGGCAATCGGCCTCGGGGTGGGCGAATCTGGTCACGCCGACCACGGCCGTGGTGACCGGCGGCATCGCGCTGGCCAAGGTGCGCTACGACCGGTACGTGAAATTCATCGTGCCGCTCATGGGCATCCTCTTCGTGCTGATCTGCGTATTCCTGGCGGTGGCGGCCTGGATCGGGTGAGTGCTCAGCGATCCCGGATCATGCTGTGCCAGGCGGCTTCCAGATGCGCCGTCATATCGAATTCGCGGTCGATGAGCCAGCGCGACTGCAGGCCATCGGCCAGCGCGAAGAAAATGGCGGCGGTGGCATCGGCATCCAGGTGAGCGGGCAGCAGGCCCGCTCCCTGCTGCCGGCGCAGCGTCGCGGCGAAGGCGGCCGTACCGCGTTCGTAGCGCAGTCGCATGTACTCGTGCGCGGGATGGCGGGGATCGGCGGCAGCGGCCTGCATGTGCGTGAAGAGCTCGATCAAGCCGGGTACCTGGGTATTTCGGCGGATCACCTGGATCAGATCGGCGGGAGTGAGGGCATCCAGCGTCGCGATATCGATTTCATCGCGTTTGCGCAGTACCGCGACGAACAGGTCCTCCTTGGAGCCGAAATAGTGCAGCAGACCGCTCTGGCTCAGGCCGGCGGCCTCGGCCAATTCCGCGACGGAGGTAGCCAGGAAGCCGCGCTCGGCAATGGTGTGCAGGGCCGCGGCCAGGATCTGTTCCCGGCGTTCGATGCCTTTGCCGTAGGGGCCGCGTTTTGCCACGAGGAGAGTCTAGAACCCCGCCGACCAGGCTTGTGTAACTAAAACCGTGCGTTGTACGGTTTTCATGCGACCCCGCGATCGGGTCGTTCACAGCGAAGGAGAGACATCCGATGCGACTCCGGCTCCACACCCTCGTCCCGGCCGTACTGGCCATCGCGCTCGCATTCGGCGCGGCCCCGGCCACAGCGGCGCCGCCCGCACAGCTCGCACCCATGGGAGAGGACTTCCTCTGGGGTGTGGCCGCCTCCGGATTCCAGTCCGAGGGCAGCGCACCGGACAGCAACTGGACGCGCTACATCGCGGCGGGCAAGACCGATGATCCGTATCGGGATTCGATCGACTTCTATCACCGCTATGCCTCCGACATTCAGCTCGCGAAGCAGCTCGGCGTGCGCGTGTACCGCATCGGCATCGAATGGGCGCGCGTGCAGCCGCAGCCCGGAGTGTGGGACGAAGCCGGACTGCGCTTCTACGACAGCGTGATCGGAGCCATCACCGCCGCGGGCATGCGGCCCATGCTCACCCTGGATCACTGGGTGTACCCGGGCTGGGAAGCCGATCGCGGCGGCTGGAACAACCCCGGCATGGTCACCGACTGGCTGGCCAACGCGCGCACGGTGGTCGATCGCTACGCGCGCTTCGATCCGCTGTGGGTCAGCTTCAACGAACCGGCCATGTACCTGATCAACGAGACCAGGCACGGCGGTCTGCCCGCGACCTCGGTTCCCGCCATGCAGGATCGAATCGCGCAGTCGCACAACGAGATCTACGACTACATTCATTCGGTACAGCCGGGCGCGCAGGTGACCAGCAATGTCGCCTACATCCCCGCGGCCGAGGACGTGGTGAACGGTCCGTTCATCGACAAGATCGCGGCCAAGCTGGACTACGTGGGCATCGACTATTACTACGGCCTGTCCCCGAGTTCGGCCGGCATGTTCACGAACTTCACGCAGCTGTGGAAGAACCCCCTGCAGCCCGAAGGCATCTACTATGCGCTGCAACACTATTCGAACAAATTCCCCGGCAAGCCGCTGTACATCGTGGAGAACGGCATGCCGACCGAGAACGGCCTGCCCCGCGCCGACGGCTACACCCGCGCCGACGATCTGCGCGACACGATCTACTGGGTGCAGCGCGCCAAGGCCGACGGCATGAACGTGATGGGCTACAACTACTGGAGCCTCACCGACAACTACGAATGGGGCTCCTACACCCCGCGTTTCGGCCTCTACACGGTGGACGTCCTGACCGACCCCACCCTGACCCGCCGCCCCACCGACGCGGTCCCCGCCTACACCGAGATCACCGCCAACTCCGGCGTCCCCGCGGGCTACGTCCCGACCCGCGCCCCGGCGACCTGCTCCCTCGTGGATGGCCTCGCCAGCTGCCTGGACCCGGCTGCGGCGCCCCGCTGATGTTTCGCGTTCTACGGGCCGCGGGTGCACACGGCAACGCTGCCGCGTGCACCCGCGGTGCGTGGCGGGGTAGCAGTGGCCGCGCTTTCCTTCGTGCCGGGACGAACGGGGGATAGGTGGTGTGGATGCGTGGCCGGGCCCTGGGAACTATCGGAGCGGCGGGAGATGGCTGAGTTGGTGGACGACTGGATAACGACAACCAGCCGGGTCCGGTAGTGAGATCGAGTGCGGTTCCAGCCCTTCCTCGGCAAAGAAGCCTGGACAACGGAATACCAGCGTGGCCCAGTGGGAGCCTCGACGGCAGTACCAGCCCTACCGCAGAAGAGCAGCCTGGATAACGAGACTCAGCGGAGCGCGGTCGGGCGGGAAGGGCTGCGGTTCCAGCCCTTCCGGGGGCGAGCAGCCTGGATGACGAGTACCAGCGGGGGCCGGTTGAGTGAGGGCTGCGGTTCCAGCCCTTCCGGGGAGAACGGCCTAGATAGCGAGTACCAGCGGGGTGCGGTTGAGGAGGCCGGGCGCGGTTCCAGCCCTCCCGAGGGAGAGCTGCCTGGATAACGGAGGCCCAGCGGGGTCCGGCTGGGAGCCTCGACGGCGGTACCAGCCCTACCGGGCCGATAAACGTGATCCACCACCTGTGGGGGTACGAGCAAGCCTCGAATCGATTACCGCTCACCACAATCACCCCTTGGGGCAGTACCGGCATTCAGCGATGACGGATCTTGTGTCTGTAGGTCTTGAGAAGGTTCCCACGGCCATCCAGCCAGGCTGGGAGGGCGAACAGGCTCCCAGCTGGGGAGCTGAAGTCGGGTACGGCAGGCGAAGTAACCAGCACTGCCTCGTTGTTCTTGCTTGTCCTCCCGAACCCCGCTGGAAGGCGAAGGGTGCGTGTGGGTTCGGGGCTACGTCGGCCACTGGAGTGAAGACCAATGGTCGGTTCTTGTTCTTGGTTTTGCGGGTTCGGCTGTAGGGCAGCGCTCTAGCAGAGTCGCCGCGCCGGGATACCCGGGATCCCCGAGGGACCGCGCACTTGCGGGTGATGACGGAAGTTCACCCGGGGTCTGCGAGCGGGGTCGATATGCGGTGGTGGTATCCACCCGGTTTTGCCCGGATGCTCCGAATCTTCGGGCATGACTATCGTTTTCCACCCGTTCGGGCCGGTGTTGACCTGGGCGTGGCAGGCATCGCAGGCGAAGGTCAGGTTCTCGATGTCGGTTTCGCCGCCATCGGCCCATTCCTTGATGTGGTGCACGGCCGACCGGGTGGCTGGCGCATCACATCCTGGGCGGGTGCACCCGCGTTCGACAGCGGTGAGTGCCAGGCGCTGTTCGGGGGTGGCGAGGCGTTCTCCGCGTGCGAAGTGCAGTGGTCGGCCGTCGGCGTCGATGATGACCAGGTACGGGGTGGCGTTGGCGGCGAGTTCGACCGCGTCCCGGATCGAGAGGGTGCCGCCGGTGGCGGTGGTCGCTTTGCCGGTGCGTTGTTCGAGGTCGGTCAGGCTCATGGTGATCACGGTGGAGACGGGCAGTCCGCGATGGTTCCCGAGCCGGGTGGGTCCCATGTCCGGGCGCAGGAGCGCGATCACCGCGTCGTGGTTGCGTTGGGCGGCGGTGCGGTGATCACGTGTGGCAGCGGCTTGCAGCTTCGCCCGCGCATCAGCCCCGGCACTGTCCTGGTCGTCGGTGGCGGTATCGATGCCGAGTTCGGCAGCGGACCAAGGGCTCTCGGGATCGTCCGGGTTGCACATGCCCGGGCGGGCGAGCTTCTCCAGGACCGGGGAGACTACCGCCTGGAACTGCGGGGTCACCCACCCTGATACGGGGGCCATCCCGTCCGCGCGCGGATGCCCGATCGTGAACCCGCGCCGCATCTGCTGGTCCCGATGCTCGGTCAACGACCCATCAGGATCGATGTGCAGCAACACTCGAACACCGAGCGTGGTGATCCCGGCTGGATCTCCTTGGCGCGCATAGACGGTCAGGTTCCGCTCGACGAAGTCTTTGGCTTCCGCGCCCGCGCGGGCGGGGATCTGCTTGATCACCTCGTGAATAGCCCGAATGTGGTCGAGGGAGATTTCACCGGCCCGCTGGGCTTCGGCGACCAACGGCAATACCGGCGGCCGAGTGAACGTGCCCTCGGACACCGTAGAGAGCAGTTCGGTATTTCGCACCCGTGCGGCGGCGTCACCGTGGGAAAGCCGCAGTGTCTCTACAAGAAACCGGACCGGGCTCTTCACCCCAGCCCGCGCGGGTAAGTTACGTGTCCCGCATTCGAGCACGAGCCGTTGTTTCGCGGCATCGAGTTGGCGTGTGATGGTTTCGATGTCCTGCATGAGTTCGATGACCTCGTCATCACCCATCGAATACAGGGGCGCTTCGAGCAGGAGTTCCGCCGCGGCACCGAGTGCGAGTGCACCCTGCGCGGCTGTGGATTCCCCTCCCGAATTCATACCCCAATTCTACCCCTCAATAGCAATCGAGAATAGCCCAATCCAATTGTGATACAACAATATTCAGAATAGGCCGACGTCCACATTCCCGGAAGAACGCGAAACGCCGGCCAACCCCTCAACCCTACGGAAACATCACCGCAGAGCCGGAATAACTTCCTTCTCGAAAAGCTCGATCCCGCTCGTGTCGTACGCCGACTCGGGGAAGTTCAGAATCGTATACGCCAGCCCCAGATCCTTGACCTTGCCGAGGTTTTCGATGACCTGCTCGGGCGTACCCACCGCAGCCGATCCCCGGAAGATGTTGTCGATCTGAGCCTTCGCGGCCTCCGCGCCGGTGAAGGGCGTCAACCGGGCCTCCAGCGCCGCCAGGCGATCCTCGACCTCCGCCTCCGTCTCGGCGATGGCGACGTTGAAGTTCGAGCTGCGGGTGATCGCGTCGAAGTCCGTGCCCACGGCCGCGCAATGGTCGCGCAGCAGCGCCGACTTGTGGGCGAACTCGTCGAGCCCGCCCGCGAAGTTCGTGTACTGCGCGTACTTCGCGGCGATCTTCAGCGTCACCTTCTCGCCGCCGCCCGCGATCCACAGCGGAATCCCGCCCTCCTGCAGGGGAAGCGGGCGGACGATCGCGCCGTCCACCTGATAGTGCTTGCCATCGAGCGTGGCGCTGCCGGTCGTCCAGGCCTGCTTGAAGATCTGCACACCCTCGTCCAGGCGGCCGAGACGCTCACCGGCGGAGGGGAATCCGTATCCGTACGCCCGCCACTCGTGTTCGTACCAGCCGCCGCCGATGCCCATCTCCACGCGCCCGCCGGAGATCAGATCGACCGTCGCGGCGACCTTGGCCAGATACGCCGGATTGCGATAGCTGATCGCCGTGCACATCTGACCGAGGCGGATCCGCTCGGTCGTCGCCGCGAACGCCGACATGAGGGTCCACGCCTCGTGGGTCGCCTCCTCGGTGGGCACCGGCACGGTGTGGAAGTGGTCGTACACCCACAGCGATTCCCAGTCCGGATTCGCGTCGGCGCGCTGCGCCAGCCCGCGCATCACGTCCCACTGCGCAGCCGGCTCGATGCCGACCAGATCGAGCCGCCAGCCCTGCGGGATGAATAGGCCGAAGCGCACGAGTTCTCCTCCGTTTGCCGAGCAGTTTCCGTCCGCGTGAAGACGCGGTCCGAGATCCACTGTTCTCGCCCGCGACGCGGCGGGCAACCTTTGCGCGCCCCGCGCGTCTAATTCCATCCGCCCGATGCCCGAAATGGTTGTCCCAGACGGGATAGGATGCGCCGCAGGTGATCGTTTCGACCAGTGGGGAGGGCTCGGCGATGAGCGCGATTCAGATGCCCGCACCGGATGGACCGGTATCGGCGGTATTCGAGACCCCGTCGGGGGACGGGCCCTGGCCGGGGGTCGTGGTGCTGCACGACATCGCCGGACTCAGCGGCGACATCCGGCGCAAGACCCGCCTGCTCGCGGACAACGGCTACCTCGCCGTCGCGCCCGACCTCTTCTCCCGGGGTAAGGCGCGCTGCGTGCCGAGCGTCTTCCGGGACATGCTCAGCAGCAAGGACGGCCGGGCCACCCGCGACATCCAGGCCGCCCGCGCGCTGCTGACCGCCGACGAGCGCTGCACCGGAAAGGTCGCGATCGTCGGTTTCTGCCTCGGCGGCGCCTTTGCGCTGCTGCTCGCCCCGCAGGGCTTCGACGTCGCCGCCCCGTTCTATCCCTCGGGCCGCGGCAACTACGAAGAGGTGTTGCGCGGCGCGTGCCCGATCGTGGCCAGCTACGGCGCCAACGACCCGGCCAACCGGGGGCGGGGCGACAAACTCGAACGCGTCCTCACCGAGTACGGCATCGACCACGACGTCAAAACCTATGCGGGCGTGGGCCACTCGTTCGCCAACGACCTGCCCGCCCAGGGCCTGCTGCGCGTGGCCGGGCTCGGCTACGACGAAGCCGCCACATCCGACGCCTGGGCGCGGATCTTCGCCTTCTTCGACACCCACCTGTCCCCGGGCTTCCAGCCGGGCGGCCCGAACGTGTAGCCGAGCCAGTCCCGAATCCGCCCGGTGGAGCGCAGGTCCCGCCACAGCGCCCCGAACTCGTAGTACTGCAGCGTCAGCAGATTGTCGCTGTCGACGTTCTTGGTGAGTCCGTAGGTCGGCCGGAAGGTCTCCGCGCGGAAGGTGCCGAACATCCGGTCCCACAGGATCAGGATTCCGCCGTAGTTCCGGTCCAAATACTCCGCGTCACTGGCGTGGTGCACCCGGTGGTGCGAGGGCGTGTTGAACAGGAACTCGAACCAGCGCGGCAGCTTCCCGATCGTCTCGGTGTGCACCCAGAACTGATAGATGAGATTGAACGACCACGCCGTGAACACCATCCACGGCGCGACGCCCAGCAGCGGCAGCGGAATCCAGATGAGCAGCTCGAACCACGGATTCCACTTCTGCCGCAGCGCGGTGGCGTAGTTGAAGTACCGGCTGTTGTGGTGCACCTGGTGCGCGGCCCAGATCAGCCGGACCCGGTGCGAGGTGCGGTGGTACACGTACCAGAGCAGATCCACCCCCAGCATGACGGCCACCCAGCTCAGCGGATTGCGCGGATCCAGCTGCCAGGGCGCGTGCACGTACAGCACCGCGTACCCGAGCAGCGCCACGAACTTGGCCGCCCCGCTGACGAAGACCGAGACCGCGCCCATGAGCAGGCTGTTGCGCGCGTCGGCCCGGTCGTACCCGGTGCGGTCCTCGCCGTGCTCGCGCAGCGCGAGCACCTCGACGACGAGGGCGAGCACGAAGAACGGGATCGCGTAGGTGACGGGCTGATTGATCTGTTCCCACAGGTCCACGGTGCTCACTCCACTCCCGCGCCGATGAACACGCGGTTACTTCATCACCCCGACTGTAAGGCTCGGATCGCGGGATTCGGAAGGGGCGATCCGCGTGACCAGCGGTTCAGCCCCGTCCGGCTCGGGTGACCAGGCCGAGGCAGCCGGCCGCGGCGGCCGCCAGCGCCAGGAACATCGCCGGATAGCCGAACCCGGCGTGCTGGTGCAGCACCGCCATCACCGCCGGGACGCCGAATCCCAGGTAGCTCACGGCGTAGAAGACCGCGGTCAGGCCCGCCAGGTCGTCGGGCCGGGCCATGCGCTCGATCTCCAGCAGCCCGGCTACCAGCCCGATGCCGAAGCCCGCCCCCAGCAGGACCGCGGTGGCCACGGTCAGCCAGAGCGTGAGCGCACCCGAGGCCACGGTGGCCAGCAGCATGCCGGTCACGGTCAGGCACAGCCCGAGCACCGGTAGCCGCAGGGTGCCGGGCCGGTCCAGCCGGCGGGCCAGCGACTGCACGGCGAACCCGCAGCCCAGCGTGATGACGGTGATGAGCGCGGAGAAGGCGATGGGCGCACCCTGCACCTTGGGCATCATGAGGGTGGGCATGATCGCGTAAGCCGTTGCGGCGGAGGTGAACAGCCATACCGACAGCGGCAGTGCGACGAGCCGGAAGCGGCGGTTCGCGGCGGCCGGGACCTTCAGATCGTCCAGCAGCCGGGCCGTCACGGGTTGCGGCACAATCGTTTCCGGTGCGCGCAGCACCCACGCCGCCGCGCCCAGGCAGAGCGCGACATTGAGGAGATAGGGCAGGGTGTCCGGCAGCGGGCCCCACTGCGCGAGCACGCCGGCGACTCCCGCTCCGACACCGAATCCGCCGGTGAGGCTCATGGCCGAGCGCCGCGCCCCCGCGCCGGCGGCGGACCCGGCGGTGTAGGGCGGCTGGGAGAGTTCCTTGAGCCAGCTGCTGCCGACCGCCATCGCCAGTCCGAGCGCGATGCCGGACAGCACCCGCCCGGCCGACAGCATGGGCACCGAGCCGGCCCCGAAGGCGAGCAGCAGCGACCCGGCCGCGGCGACCAGGGGTGCGGGCCGCATCAGAGGCCTGCGGCCGTAGCGGTCCGACAGCGGCCCGCCGATGAGCAGCGCCGGAATGATGCCGAGCACGTACTCGAACAGCAGCAGGTCGACCGTCGCCAGCGGCAGTCCGTCGCGCTTGTACATGACCAGCAGCGGAGTGAATTCGTTTCCGCCCCAGGCGATGGCGAAGATGGCGGCCGCGACGCCGACCCAGGCGCGCTCGGTCGCGCGGGTCGCGGGTGCGGTGGTGGTCAGCGTGGGTGCGGCGGACGGCGTCGGCATCGAAATCCTCTCGCGGTGCGACGCCTGGGCACTGGCGTCGGGGGTGCGGCCGGGGCGGGCGGCGAAACCGGTGGGATCGCCCGCCTCGATGTGCGCCGCGATCCGGGTGCGGACGGCGATGGGCCTCGGTCGATCCTAGGAGCGCGACCGCCGGTATTTGCTGGGATGTGGCCGGGTTCACCGCCCGGACCCGGGACCGACCGGGCGGACTTGCGCGAGACGCGCCTCACGCACGATGATCTGTGCTGTTGGCATATTGCCAGTAAGTTCAGACACGGAGGTCCGCATGGCGAACGACGCCACCCCGCCGCTGCACGAGGTAGTGAACAGCGCGCTCGAGTTCACCATCCCCATCGCGCACAAGATGGGCGTCACGGCCACCGAGGTCCGGCCGGGCTACGCGGCGACCAAGGTGCCGGCCGAGGGCAACGGCAACCACTTCGGCGTCATGTACGCGGGCGTGCTCTTCACCGTGGCCGAGGTGCTCGGCGGCGCGCTCGCGCTGGCCAGCTTCGACACCGCGAAGTACTACCCGCTGGTCAAGGACCTGCACATCTTCTTCCGCAAGCCGGCCGGCACCGATGTGATCGCCGAGGCCTCGCTGTCGGAGGCGGAGATCGCCCGTATCGCCGAGGAAGCCGACCTCAAGGGCAAGTCGGATTTCACCCTGACCGCGAAGGTCATCGACGCCAACGGCGTGGTGGTCGCGGAGACCGAGGGCCTGTACCAGCTGCGCGCCCACGGCAAGTAGGGCAATCGCACGGAACGCGACGGCCCCGGCGTCATACCGACGCCGGGGCCGTCGCGCCAGGCCGTCTTGCCGGACCGTCGTTCCGGGACGGTCGTGCCAGGATCGCGGACGCGAAATCCGGATATCGGCGATGGTCGGCCTGAGCCGAGCCCGGCCGAGCCGCATCAGGTCCGGCTGAGCTGCGTCAAGACTGGCCGATCTGCGCGAACTGTGCCATGTCGAAGTAGTCGCGCCAGGCGGTGATCTTGCCGCCGGAGACCTCGAAGATGCCCATGACCGGCAGCTCGATCGGCTTGTCGCCCAGGGTGAAGCGGTCGGTGCGCTCGTTGAGCACGGTGCCGCCGTTCGCGGACTGGTGGTGGATCGTGAACTCGATCCCGCCGAACGCGCCGATGAACCCGCGCAGGAACTCGAGGATGGCCGCCTTGCCGAGCAGCGGCGCCATCGGGATGTTGTGGTAGATCGCGTCGTCGTGGAAGTACTCGGCGATGGATTCGGGTGTGCCGGTGAGCCATTCGGCGCAGAACGCGGTGACCAGGGCTTCGGGGGACAGGTCGGTCATGTCGGGCCTTTCAGGAGATCTGCAGGGTGAGGCTACGGTGCCGGCGCGCGAACAGGCTCGGAAACCATTGCGGGGGAGCGTCGTCGGCGAGTGTGAAATGCGAGCTGCGTTCCAGCAGCGCCGTCAGCGCGGCGGTCGCCTCGAGCTTGGCCAGCGCCGAGCCGACGCAGAAGTGCACGCCGCGGCCGAAGGCGAGGTTGTTCGCGCCGCTGCGCCGGTCCAGATCCAGGGTGTCCGGATCCTCGAATCGGGCCGGGTCGCGATTGGCCGCGCCCCACAGCAGCAGCACGTGACCGCCCGCGGGCAGCTCGACCCCGCCCAGCACGGTGTCGGCGGTGACGTGGCGATGATGCGCCCGGAAGGGTGATTCCAGGCGCAGCGCCTCGTCCAGCAGGGCCGGCAGCAGCGCGGGCTCGCGCCGGATCTCCCGCTGCAGTGCGGGATCGGCGGCCAGCATGCGCGCGGCGGTGGACACCAGGCCCGCGGTGGATTCGCCGCCCGCTCCCACCAGTTGAACCAGCACCAGGACCGCGACGGTGTCGGTCAGCTCGCCGGCGGCGCACGCGCGCGCCAGCACCCCGAGCAGGTCGTCGCCGGGATTCTGCTGGGCGGCTGCGAATTTCGTGTACAGGTAGCCGGTGAGCTCGGCCGCCGCGCCCACCGAGCGGGTGAAGCCGTCGGCGTCGACCACGCCGCCCAGCATCTCGGTGCTCTCGTACGCCCACGACAGCAGTTGCGGCACATCGGCATCGGGGAGCCCGATGATGTCGGCGACCAGCGCCAGCGGAAGTCGGTCGGCCATCCCGGTGGCCCAGTCGATGCGCCCGTCCCGCAGCCCGTCCTCCCACAGCGTGCCGACCAGCGCGTGCACGGTGGGCGCGAGGCCGCGAATCCGCTTCGCCAGCAGCGGCTGTACCAGTTTGCGCTGGACCAGGTGGGCCGGGTCGTCGGCGGTGGCCAGCACGTGCACGGCCTGGCCGCCGCCGTCCATGTCGAAGGTGATCGGCGGGCCGTCGGGTTGCCGCAGCAGCACGCCGGTGAGGTTCGAGGAGAAGATCTCGGGTCTGCTCACCGCCTCGGTGACCAGGTCCCAGGTGCTGACCAGAAAGAAGTCGGTGCCCGGGACGCGGTACACCGGGGAATGTTCGCGCAGCAGCCGGTACAGCGGATTCGGGTCGTCGAGGTGGGCGGGATCGAAGAGATCGATCGCGTCCGGTGAGATCGGTGTCATTGCCACTCCGGGTCGGGGAACCTGCCGTCGGCACACGGTTTCCCGGGGGTGGATCGGGTGTCAAGAAGTGTCTCGGTATGAGAATTTCAGAGGTACGCGCTTTCCCGGTATGACAGGGAAAGCATCGATAACACCTGGTGAGAGACATTTATCGGCGATACATATTTGACAGACTGTCTCGCCTCGAGATTGCTCCCGGTTCTCAGGAGCACCTGTTGTCGCGCACACACCCGAGCAGCAGCAGTGTCACATCCGCCTTGGGCGGCGCCGTCCCGCGCGGCTGAGCGGCCAGCGGAATCCGGGCGAAGTCCGCGGCGGCGGGCGCACCCAGCTGGGTGGCCGAGCGAAAGCCATACCGCTGCCAGGCGATCCGCTGAACGTCGGGATCCTGTAGCGCGGTGATCAGGCGCTGGGCGTCGGCCGTCAGCGCGAGCACCGGATTGCTGTTGAACAGCGTCGGATCCGGATACAGCATGCGCGTCCCGGCCAGCAGCGCGTCGGTGGCGGCGGGATTGTCGCGGTAGGCCGCCAGTTGCTGCAGGACCTGGTTCTCGTAGCCCGCGTAGAGCGTGGCCGCGCCCTGGATCAGCCACTCCCGGAAGCCGCCGTTGGAGCTGTCCGACTGCAGGCCCTGGGCATCGTAGAGTCCGCGCACGGTGGGCAGTCCGGCCTTGGCTTCGGCGACGGTGGGCGGTTGGAAGACGTCGCCGGAGGCGATGACCGTCAATTCCAGTTGCAGCAGGCTGAATCCGGAGTTGGAGGTCGCGGGATCGGTGCTGGTGATGCGGATCGGGCCCGCCAGGTTCTGCGCGGCCAGCGTCTCCCACTTCTGTTTGGGCAGTATGTAGTCGAGCAGCAGGCGCTTGAGATCGACTATGAAGTAGGCGTTCTCGCGCTGGGCGACGATGCCGGCCTTGATCAGGGCGTCGGTCGCGGCCGGTCCGGCGTAGACGACTTCCGGTGTCTCCAGCACCGATTCGGCCCGGTAGCCGGGGAAGTCGTTGATGTCATGCGTCGCCTCGAACACGCTGCGCGCACTCGCCGAGGACGGCCACAGGCAGCCGACGCCCTGACTCCGCAATTGCGCGGTCGGGACCTGGACCAGGTCGTAGGAACCGCGCTGGTCGAATTTCACGGTCAGCCCGTAGTCGTCGCGCAATATCGCCTGGACGTCGGCGTCTGCCATGAGCGCGGACTTCTCCGAACCGCCCAGGCAGCTCAGGGTGGTGACCGCGGCCGGGGTGGCCCGGGAGCCGCGAATCACCGCGACGCCGACCACGATCACCACTATCGCGACGACGGCGGCCAGCAGCACGGGCAGTCGGGACTTGTTCATCTGTCCTCGCTCGGGGGCAGTACGGGCGGATAGCTCAGTTCCAGGCGGGCCAGATCGGTGAAGAAGGACTCCAGGTCCGGATCGCCGATCTGCTCGGCGGTATGGGCCGCGAAATGTTCGAAGCCGCGCAGTATCTCGCGGCTGCGCGCGAGCAGCCGGTCGGTGTCGCGGAAGCGCGCCGGATGCTCCTGCATCTCGAGATAGCGATCGAGCACCGATTCCACGCTCGCCAGCCCGCCGCGCAGACCCGCGGCGAGCGCCGGAAGCTGCCCGGGGTCTGCCCGCTCGGTGCGCTCGACCAGGCTCGGGATGATGTCGCAGGCCCGCAGCAGCGCCGCGCGGGTCTCGGGATCGGCGACGCGCCCTGCCCGGGCCGCCACGCGCAGGGTGGCCGCGCTCAGCTCGCGAGACAGCGCGCCGCGTCGTGCGCGGTCCGAAAGAGCCTGTCCGGCAAGCGCTGTCAGGACCGCCGCGCCGGCCGCGACGCAGGCCGCGCCGGCCGCGGAGCCCAGCACCGCGTACAACCCGAGGAAGGACAGGACCAGCACCGCCAGGGTGGTGATCAGGACGGAATTGCTCGGCAACGCGCTCCTATCGGTAACCAACGGCCTGGCGCAGGGCCGCGACCATATTGTCGGAACTGAAGTAGGAACCGCCCGTGCGCTGGGCGATCTCGTTCAGCGCCTTGGTGTTCACGGCGCTGCCGAAGCCGATGGTCACCACCGGCACACCGCTGCGCGTGATCGCGTCCAGCCCGCCGCCCTCGGTGTCGGTGCCGTCGGTCATCAGGATGACCAGGCGCTTGCGGGCGGGGTCGGGCGCACCCTCGAACGCGCTGGCCGCCGCGGCGAGGCAGCGGTAGATTCCGGTGCCGCCGTTGGGCTTTCGATCGCGCACGACACCGCGCAGGGTTCGCAGGGCGGGTGCGGCGTTGCCGGCGGTCCACGGTACGGAGATGGTGACGCTGTCGAAGACCAGCACCGCGGTGCGGTCCTGCGGTCCGGTCTGCAGCAGGTATTTCTTGGACTCCACCGGGTCGAAGAGCAGGTCCGCGGCCTGCTGGACGCCGTCCCAGCCGCCGTTGGTGCCCATGCTGCCCGAGGCGTCGATGCAGTAGACCAGATCGGTCGGGGGTCGATAGGCGGTCTGGTAATTGTCCAGTGCCGCTTCGATGACCGGCGCGGCCGGATAGGTGATGGGCTGCTCGGTCAGCGTGGCGCGGATGCCGCGATCGGGATCGAACACCGCGCGCGGGGCATCGGGCAGCGACAGCCCGATACTGGTGATGGGCCGCCTGCCCAGCTCGGTCAGCCGATGCTGGGTGCCCGCGGTGAGCAGGAAGTCCTGGAGCTTGGCGAAGTTGGCCAGCTTGGCGGGATTGTCGCCGTGCGGCAGGAAGCCCAGCGGTGCGTCCGAGATGGCCAGCACCCCGCGGGGATACACGACGTGCAGCGGTTCTCGACCGGCCGCGATCAGGTCCCGATTGCGCTCGATAACCAGGTCCTCGTAGGTGAACAGCGTCCGGCACTGCTGCGGCGCGGCCAGGCATTCGTCCATGAGCAGCCCGGTCGAGGGTGGGGTGCGCGCGAAAGCCCGGGCGAATCTGGTGATTCCGGTCCGCACGGGTTCGGAGTTCAGCTGGTCGGCCGTGAGCGCCACCCCGGGTCCGTTGCCCGCGAAGTGATTCAGGAAGCCCAGCAGCACCGTCGCGCCGGAATTGGACTGGGTGGGATTGGTCATCCACGCCGTGGTGCGCTTGGCCTCCACCGCCGCCAGGATCTCTTCGATCCCCACGTCGCGACCGGTGAACCCGAGCGCGTCCAAGTCGCTCTTGCGCCCGGCGTAGACCAGCGGGGTGCTGAACATGGGCTGGACCCGCTGCAGCCGGTGCTCGGTGTCGCCGAGCTGTTGAAAGACGCTGCCGGCGAACCAGAACGCGTCGTAGGGGGCGTCGCCGCCCTGGAGCAGCCGGGCCTGATCGACCGAACCCATGGCGGTCATGGTGCACGTCAGGCCCTGTTCCCGGCACCACGGCTGCACGATGTGCTCGAAGACCGCGGCGTGTTCGGAACCGGCGACGATATTGATCACATCGGCATTCGGGTCGTGCGCGGTGACGGGGCCCGTCCCCGGCTCGGACCCCGTACAACCGGCGACCAGTGCGGCCGCCGTGACCAGCAGTGCGACAATCAGTTTCGTGTGCGGGCGGACCCGCCGCGCCACCTTCCCCTCCATGTCGAGAGCCTAAACACGGCGGGGTGTGGCGCGGGTGAACGGCGGATGAGCGCCGGGCGAAATCAGTTGTGCGGTAGTCGAACCAGCATCTTGCCGGTGTTCGCGCCGTTCATCATCGCGGTGAAGGCGTCCAGGGCCTGGTCGATGCCCTCGACGATTGTCTCCTCGGTCCGCAGTGAGCCGTCGGCCAGCCAGCCGCCGGCCTTGGCGAACCACTCGGGCAGCTGGTGCATGTGATCGCTGACGTTCATGCCGCGCAGGGTGATCCGCTTGCCGATGGCCAGCGGCAGGTGACGCGGGCCGGGTGCGGGTTCGGTGTCGTTGTAGATCGAGATCGCACCGCACAGCGCGATGCGGCCGTAGCGGTTCATGGTGACCAGGGCCGCGTCCAGGTGATCGCCGCCGACATTGTCGAAGTACACGTCGATGCCCTCGGGCGCGGCGGCGGCGAGCTGTTCCGCCAGATCGCCCGCGCGGTAGTCGATCGCGGCGTCGAAGCCGAAGTCGGTGCGCAGGCGCGCCGCCTTGCCGGGGCCACCGGCGGAGCCGATCACCTTGGCCGCGCCGAGCTGTTTCGCGACCTGCCCGGCCACCGAGCCGACCGCGCCCGCGGCCCCGGAGATGAAGACCACGTCGCCCTCCCGCACGGGCGCGATCTCGGTCAGGCCCGCGTAGGCGGTCAGGCCGGTGGTGCCGAGCAGGCCCAGATAAGCCTGTGCCGGAGCGGTTTCGGTGGAGACGACCTGCGCCGAGCCCGCGTCCAGCAGCGCGTATTCGCGCCAGCCCGCGAAATGCGACACGGTCGCGCCGACCGCGACGGCGTCGGATGCCGAGGCCACGACCGTGCCCACCGCGCCGCCGGTCATCGCCTCGTCGAGAACGAAAGGCGGAATATAGGATTCGACGTCGTTCATCCGTCCCCGCATGTACGGGTCCACGGACAGCCAGTCGTTGCGCACCAGCAACTGCCCCGGCGCCGGATCGGGCAGATCGACGGTGGCGAGTTCGAAGTCCGCGGGCTTCGGTTCGCCGAACGGGCGTGCGATCAGACGCCACTCACGACTGGCTACGGTCATAGCTGTTCTCCTTCGGGATGTTTCGAGTGCATGCCGTGCAGGACGGCGGTGGCGGCACGGGGCACCAGGTCGGTGCGGCGTGCGGCGAGCAGGCCGATGGTGGTGGCCAGCAAGATGTGTGCGGTGTCCGCGGGATCGCGCAGGTGCGCGCCGGTGAGCGTCGCGGTGAGGATGCCGTGCAGATCGCCGGTGAAGCGGCGGCAGATATCGCCGTTGAGCCGGGCCTGCTCATCGAGAAGCTCGGCGGCGTGCGGGGATTCGGCGAACGGGCCGGAGGTCAGTTCGACCTTCGCCGCCAGAATCCCGTGCACCCGTTCGGCCAGTGGGGCATCCGCGTTCGCGGCCGCGCGAGCGTGTTCGAGTGCGGTGCCGTGCAGTCGCTCGGTGAGCCGCCGTACGGCATCGTCCTTGCCGCGGACGTACTGGTAGACCGCGGACCTGGAAACGCCTGTCTCGGCGGCGATGTCGTCCATGGTGGTCCGTCGCACCCCGTAGCGCAGCAGGCAGCGCTGGGTGGCGTCGAGTACATCCGCGGTCCGGTCGGCCATCGAACTCAGAGCGCCTTCAGCAGCTCCGCCGCCAGCGGAGCCGAGGACGCCGGATTCTGGCCCGTGTACAGATTGCGGTCGACCTCGATCTTCGGTGCCCAGGGCTCGCCCTCGCGGTAGTCCACGCCGAGCGCGACGAGCCGATCCTGCAGCAGCCACGGGGCCTTGTCGGCCAGGCCGGCCTGGGTCTCCTCGGCGTTGGAGAAGGCCGCGACCCGGTACCCGGCGAACGGGGAACGCCCCTCGGCATCGGCGGTCGCCAGCAGGGCGGCGGGCGCGTGGCACACCACACCGAGGGGCTTGCCCGAGGCGAGGGCGGCCGTGAGCAGCCGTGCGGAGTCGGCGTTCACGGCGAGGTCTTCCATCGGGCCGTGGCCGCCGGGGTAGTAGACGGCGTCGTAGTCGTCGAGCCGGACATCGGCGAGGTCGATGGGCCGGGTCAGCTCGGTGGCCGCGCGCAGCGTCTCGGCGACCTTCTCGGCGCCGGCCTGGCCCCCGTTGGCATCGGCGGCGAGGCTGCCGCGATCCACCGTCGGCACGACCGCGCCGGGTGTCGCGACCACGATCTCGTGCCCGGCCCCGCGCAGTGCCTCGTAGGGTGCGGCGAACTCCTCGGCCCAGTACCCGGTCGGGTGTTTCGTACCGTCGTTCAGCGTCCAATGATCGACGCCGGTCATGACGAAAAGAACCTTGGCCATGAAATCTCCTCGAATCGGAACGGGCTGCGGACTGGATCACCTGACATTTCGTATGCGATGTGTCAGGTCGTCGTGCCACCCACGCTAGGCACTCTCGGATCGACTGACCAATAGACTCGCCTATATGAGACATAGGCAGACCGATGGTTCGGTGGATCTCGCCCAGCTGCGGACCTTCCTGGCCGTCTACCGAGCCGGATCGATCACGGCCGGCGCCGCGCAGGTCGGGCTGTCACAGCCGACGGTCACCACCCAATTGCAGGCGCTCGAGCGCGGCATCGGGCGGCCGTTGTTCGAACGGCTGCCGCGCGGGGTCACCCCGACCGCCGCCGCACACGATCTCGCGGTCCGGGTGTCCGATCCGCTCGACGCGCTGGAGATCGTGGTCGGGAACGCGCCCGCCGAGAGCGCCGCGGAGCCGCCGGTTTTGCTGGGCGGCCCGGCCGAATTGCTCGCGGCCCTGGTGTTGCCCGCGCTCGCCCCGCTGGTCGCCGCCGGTGTGCGGCTGACCGTGGTCACGGGCCTGGCCGATGATCTGCTGGCCGATCTGCGGGTCGGCAAGCTCGATCTGGTGCTGTCCACCATTCGCCCGCGCGGGCGCACGCTACTGGCCGAACCCCTCGCCGATGAGGAGTTCGTGCTCGTCGCGGCCCCGGCGGTGGCGGCGGGCGTCGATCCGGAGCGTTTGCGCGCCAATGACTTCACCGGGGTCCCGCTGGTCAGCTATGCCGCGGACCTGCCGATCGTGCGCCGGTACTGGCGGCACGTGTTCGGCACCCGGCTCGAAGCCGAAGCGGCCCTGGTCATTCCGGATCTGCGGGCGGTGCTCTCGGCGGTCGTCGCCGGGGCGGGCGTGTCGGTGCTCCCGCGCTATCTGTGCTCGCGTGAACTCGCCGCGGGAAATCTCGTCCTGCTGCTGGATCCGCAGGACGCGCCGATCAACACCGTCTACCTGGCACGGCGGGTCGGGGGACCGCCGCGTGTACACGCCGATCGGACTCGGGATCGGCTGCTGGAGACGGCGGGGATCTGGCGGGCCTGCGCCGACTGACTCGGCGGCGCCGGATCGGACCGCATACCTACCGGGGAGTATGTCCGTTTTGGTCTTATGCTGACCGGCAAGGCGGAACGGGATGCAGATCCGCCTGCGCACCAAGGAGATAGAGGGATTCGATGTCACCGGGATACCGTCGGCCCGACGACGACACGTGGACGCAGAGCGCCGAGCCGTGGTCGCGGGACAGCGACCCGCGGTCGCGGGAGGCCGAATCGCGGTCGCGGGACGGCGAGCCGTGGTCGCGGGACGCGGGCAGGCACGTGCCCGACGCCGACCTCTGGTCGCAGGTCACCGATGTCTTCGAGCCCATCCGCGATGACTACGCGCCCACCGGTGACCCCGAGCCCGGCGGACCGGCCGCCACCCGGCAGTCACCCCGGCGCCCGCCCGCCCGTGCTCGATCGCAGGCCGAACGGGCCGGGCTGATCGCGCTGGCGGCCGTGGTGCTGGTGGCACTGGCCGTGGGCACGTTCTTCACCACCCGGCACTTCATGGGACCGAGCGACACCGGCGTGGCGGCAGCGCCCACGGTGACCGAGACGACCCCGCCGCCGGTCACCACCACCTCGGCACAATCCAAACCCCCGGCCGCCGGGGCCGCGCTGTCCTCGGTGCTCACCTGGATCAAGGCGGGCACTCCCGCCGACGACGCCGACTTCCACACCGTGACCAACACCTCCGGCGTCACCAGCGATCTGGGTTCGGCCGTCGCCTTCACCAGCCCGACCGGCAAGATCCGGTGCATGACGCCCAAGCGCGCCAACCCCCAGCAGCAGGGGCTGACCTGCATGGCTGACCTGGACAACCCGCCCGAGCGCCCGTCGAAGGCCTCGGGCAACTGGGTCGGAAACTGGATCGACTACCCCGGGGCGACCCTGGGCATCGGGCGGATGCAGGGCGACCCCGGGCAGTTCACGCTCGGCGACGGCCACATCCTGACCTACGGCAGCCGATTGGATTTCGACGACTACGTCTGCCGCATGGACAACGCCGGGCTGTTCTGCGTCAACGAAAGCGCCGGAACGGGTGTGCAATTCAGCTCGGCCGGCCCGGTCGCCTTCGGCTGCCTGTCGGAGTACACCTCCAAGCAGTACGGACTCTGGTACTCCTGCGAAGCGCCGGTGCCGACCACCACCTCCGCCGCGCCGACCACGACCGCGACCACCCCGAGCGGGAGCGCGGGGCCCGTGGTCGCGGGCGTGGAAGGTCAGCCGTGCAAGAAGGCCGGGCAGCGGGGCCGCGCCCCGGACGGCACCGGCCTGTTCTGCGATGCCGCCGGTGGCTCGGGGCTGCGGTGGTTCGTCGAGTAGCCGCTACTTCTCGAGCAGCCCGAATTCGGTGAGCAGCTCACCGATCTCGGTGCCGTCCAGCCGCTTCATCAGGCGCTTGCGCAGGATCTGCGGGCCGGGCAGGTCGATGGCCTCGCCATCGCGCAACCGGCTGGTGGCGGCCAGCAGCGACCGGATGTCATAGGTCGAACCGAAGACCTCCGGCACGCCGCGTTCGATGTCGAGCAGCTGATACGCGGCCTCCATGCCCGTGCGCACCGAGTACTCGGTGGTGAAGATGCAGTCGCGGGTGGTCTCGGCGAACTGGCCGATGAAGGCGAAGTTCACCGCGCCCTCGGGCACCACCTGCGGGCGGTCACCGGCGGTGCGCGGCATGAAGAACGCCGTCACGTACGGCATCATGACCGGCACGCACTTGGCGGCGTTCGCGGCCAGCTCCGGAATGTCCTCGACCGGAACTCCCATGTGGTACAGCCACTCCTGGGTGATCTCCTCGCCCGTGCACTCCTGCATGGACTTCTTGACGTAGTCGCCGGGGGTGTCGACGAACAGCGCGTACACCCACACCACGATCTGGTCCTTGGGCTGCTTCTTGAAGTGCGGCTGGCGGTTCACCGTCCAGCTCATCAGCCAGCTCGAATCCTTCACCGTCACGATGCCGCCGGTGACGACCTTGCCGCTGAAGGGATCTCGCTTACAGATCTTCTGAATGTATTCGGGGATGCGCTGATCCAGGGTTGTCACCGTCGCGGATTCCCACTTGGTCTTGCTGATGTCGCCGGCGAAGACCTCGGGCCGCCCGAACGCCGGATCCTTGGCGGCTATGGTGCGCCACAGATCCCAGGCCGGGGCCGGGCCTTCGTCGAGCTTCGCCGGGGTGTGCTGATCGCCCTCGTCGGAATTCTCGGTGAGGGAGCCGATCGTCATGAGCAGCAGATCGTCCGCGCCCAGGTCGACCCCGCCGGTGACGCCCTCGGACACCCAGTGAATGCGCTTGGCCTGCTTGCGCGACGCGGTGATCTCGAAATCCACGTCGGTGACCGTGGTGTCGAACTTGAACGTCACGCCCTGGTCCAGCAGCCAGCGGTAGAGCGGCAGCACCAGCGACTCGTACTGGTTGTACTTGGTGAACTTGAGCGCCGAGAAGTCCGGCAGGCCACCGATGTGGTGGATGAAGCGGTGCAGGTACAGCTTCATCTCGAGCGCGCTGTGCCACTCCTCGAACGCGAACATGGTGCGCCAGTACATCCAGAAGTTGCTCTCCAGGAAGTCCTTCGAGAACACCTCCTCGATGCGCTTGTTCTCCATCTCCTCGCGGGTGGCCAGGAAGACCTTGATGATGTCCTTCTGCGCCTTCTCGTTCAGGGTGAACAGGCCGTCGGTGTGCGCGTCCTGACCGCGGTTCAGGGTGGCGCGCTGCAGCGAGAAATTCGGGTCATCCTTGTTGAGCCAATAGAATTCGTCCAGCACGCTGGCGTCGTCGATCTCCATGGAGGGGATGGAGCGGAACAGATCCCACAGGCACTCGAAGTGGTTCTCCATCTCGCGCCCGCCGCGAATGACGAAGCCCTTCTTCGGTTCCTTGATGCCGTCGAGCGCGCCGCCGGGCAGCTTCAGCTCTTCCAGGATGGTGATCTTGTTCCCGGGCAGCCGCCCGTCGCGGATGAGGAAGGCCGCGCCCGAGAGCGAGGCCAGGCCGGACCCTACGAACCATGCCGTCTTGTCCTCGACGCCCGCGGGCTTGCGGGGCCGGGCGAACGCTTCGTAGTTGCCGTTGCTGTAGTACATCTGGCTCCTTCTCGAATCGTTTCGAACATGGTGTGCGGCAGGAGAATTACGCCGAGTACTTGTAGAAGCCCTCCCCGGTGGCGATGCCGAGCTTGCCCTTGTCGATGTAGTTGCTCTTGAGCCACGCGGCCAGCTTCTTGCCGTTCTCGTCGTCGCTGTTGACCAGGATGTTGTAGGGCGTGGTGAGGCCGATGACGTCCAGGATCCGGAACGGGCCCATGGGCGCGCCGGTGGCGATGCTCCAGGTCTTGTCCACCGCCTCGGGATCGGCGTAGCCGCCCGCGCTCAGTGCCATGGCCGCGTTCAGCAGCGGCACGAGCAGCGAGTTGAGGACGTAACCCGCCTTCTCCTTGTGCAATTCGATCGGCACCATGCCGATCGCCGAGGCGAAGTCGACGACGGCCTGGTACACCTTCGGGTCGGTCGCGGGGGTGCCCATGACCTCGGCGGTGTTGAACTTCCACACCTGATTCGCGAAGTGCAGCGCGAGGAATCGATCCGGGCGGCCGGTGAACTCCACCATGTCGCTGGGCAGCAGAGTGGAGGAGTTGGTCGCGAAAATTGTTTTCTCCGGGGCGGATTCGCCGAGCTTGCGGTAGGTGTCCTGCTTGATGGACAGCACCTCGGGCACCGCCTCGATCACCAGGTCGGCGTCCCGCACCGCCTCGGCCAGATCCGACGTCAGCGTGATGCCGGCCGCGGTCTGTTCGGCCTTACCGTCCCCGCCGCCGGCGACGTCGGTCTTGTAGATCGCGGCGAGTTTGTCGAAGCGGTCCTGCGCGGCCTTCAGCGCGTCGTCGCTGATGTCGTACGCGGTGACCTCGAAGCCGCTGAAGGCGGTCTGAAAGGCGATCTGCGAACCGAGCACGCCGGTTCCCAGGACGGTGACCTTGCGAATATCGATGCTCATGCTCTCTCCTATCGGTGGGTGAGTGCGGCGAAGAATCCGGTGACCAGCAGGGCGATCTGCGCCCGCAGATCCTCGATCGGGTCGTGCTCGGGATCGACGCCGGTGGCGGGCCGGGCCAATGCCAGGTGCAGCACCGCGAAGATGCCGCGTCCGGTCAGCCGGGCCTGTTCGTCCACTCGCGGGTCGTCGATGCCACGGGCCCGGGCGTCGGCGGCCAGCCGGCCGGCGAACATCGCCTCGGCCCGTGCCACCAGCTCCAGGCCCTGGACGCGGTACTTCTCGGCGGGTGATCCGAACAGCAGTTCGCGCTGATAGATCGCGGTGTTCTCGGCGCCGCGGCGGGCGGCCGCGGTGATCGGCCGCACCATGGCGAGCAGCGCCGGTACGGAATCGGTTTCGGTGCGGGCCGCCCGGTCGCCCGCGTCGAGCGCGGTGCGGAAATCCCGGTTGAAGACCATGAGGAACAGCTCGCCCTTGGAGGCGGCGTACCGGAACAGCGTGCCCGCCGCGATGTCGGCGCGATCGGAGATCTGCTGGGTGGTGACGTTGGCGAAACCGCGCTCGGCGAACAGCGCCGCGGCGGCCTCGAAAATGCGGTCCTGCTTGTCGAGCATGCCGCGCGTACGCCTGTTGACCTGTGCCGATTGGTTGTTGACCGCCATTCGACACCTCCGCTTCCGCATCCCGTAATGAGTGGACTCATTGAAGAGCGTACGCCTGGCTAACGAGTTTGCAACCCGCCGCCGGTCACGATCGGCACGCCGGAACCCGGCGCGGATTCGAGCTCGCGCCGGGCGGATGGATCAGAAACGCAGGACCGCGATGGCGGCCGGGGCGGCGATGCTGGCCGGGAACAACCCCTCGATCTGCTCGGCCGCGAGCAGGTAGATCGCGCCCTTGTGTTCGAGGGTGCGCACGATGGCGTACTCGGCCAGGTCGATCACCGAAGTGCCGGGCTCGGAATGGGTTTCGACCGCGTCGGTCATTTCGTCGAAGCGGCCCCACTCGGCCGCGCCCTGGGTGACGAGCAGCGATTCGACGCGTCCCTGGAAGGCCGCGCGCACCACCTCGCCGATGGTGACCGCGACCCGGGTGGGACTGTCGGCCAGCAGTTGCGCGGCGTGCTCGACGGCGGCGCGCTGGGCGGCCTCGAAACGCGGCCGGACCACCTCGTAGGCGGCGGCGTGCAGCTTCGGCCCGGTCAGCGCCGCGGGGTTGGTGTCCACCGTGCCGGCCAGCAGCGGGCCCAGGGTGGTGCGCTTCTTGAACTGGCCGGTCATTTCCGGATCGGCGACCAGCACCAGCGGGATGGCGGTGTCGGTCAGGTGCCGATCGACGGCGGCGGCCACCTTGCCCGTCCACTCCTCGAGGGTGGTCTTGCGCCAATCCGTCGGGGTGACGCCGTAGGCCTGGGTGCTGGCGCTGGTGCGGCCGCCGGTGTGCGGGCGTGCGGCGGGGGTGGCCTGCACGCGGTTCTGGCGGTCGTCGTCGAGATTGTCGGTCGGGCTGCCGGGCAGGCCGCCGTCGTAGTCCTCGGTCATGGCGAACCGGGAGGCCGAATACAGGTGCGCGCCCTCGGCGGTCATGGTGAGAACGGCGAATTCGCCGTCGGCGGCCAGCAGCGGGAGCAGCGGCTTCACGTAGAAGTCGCTGCCGACCACCACCTGTTCGGTCAGTTCCAGGGGCACCCGGTGGCGGTACTGGGTGCCGTCCGCGCCCAGGAACAGGGCCAAGCCCTGATCCCGGTGCTGCCAGAAGGGATAGTCCTCGATGAGCGCCTCGGCGGGGGCGAGCAGCTCGCGGGCCTCGGTTTTGCTCGCGCCCGCGGCCAGCAGTGCGGTGTGCGCCTCGGTCAGCAGATTCCGGAAGCGAATCGGATCCTGCCGGGTCTGCGGCCCGCTCACGTGGGTGGGCAGAAAAATGGAAACACCGCGCCCCGGCGCGGCTTTGATCAGGGTGGAAAGGTCGGACTGTGTGAACATCGGCCGTCCTTAGGTTGAGGTTGCCGGTCATCCCCAGGCGTTAGCCAGGGTAATGGCCAGGTCTGGTTCCGGGCGGGCCTCGACCGGATTGAGATGACCTTGTTCCTCAACGAAAACCCAGATCAGACCGGTGTATCGGTGACCTTCTGTGAAGTAGCCAAGAAGTCGCGAAGAATCTCCGCGAGCCGTTCGGGCGTCTCCACGTTCGGGCTGTGCCCGGCCTCGTCGATGAGTTCGAAGCGCGCGCCCACCGCGGTGTAGCGATCGCGGGTGCGCTGCCAGTCGTACATCCCGTCGTGCCGCCCGTGGACGACGAGCGCGGGCAGCTCGGTCATCTCCAGCTGACGGTCCAGGGGATTGGCGGCCAGGGCCCGGCGGCGAACCGCGCTGACCTCCCGATAGGCCCGCCACGACATGGCCCGATGGTCGCTGATCATCTGCGCCGGACCGGGTACGGCGGCGTCGAGATCGAAGCCGCGTGCGAAGCCCTCGGACAGCGCACGCCGCACCAGCGGCTCGGGGGCGAGGTGCTGCACCAGCATCGCGATCGGGGCGAACGCGAGCACGGGCGCACCCGGCGTGACGGTGAGATAGCTCAGATCCGGGGCCTGATCGATGATGACCACCTCGCTGACCCGCTCGGTGCGGGCGGCCACCGCGAGCGCGGCGTCCGCACCCCAGGAATGCCCGACCACCGCCACGTTCTCGATGTCCAGGGCGGTGAGCAGGCCCGCGAGCATGTCGCCCTGGCCGTCCTGATCGAAACCGGAACTGCCTCCGGTGCAACCGAATCCGAGCAGGTCCGGGCGGATGACCCGGTAGTCGCCGGACAACAGCGGGGTGAGCGCGTCCCACCAGTGCAGCGAGCCCTCGAAGCCGTGCAGCAGCAGCACCGGCTTGCCGTCGGCCGGCCCGTCCTCGCGCACGTGCACCTCGCGATCGAGGACCGGGATCATCTCGCCGACCCGTGTGCGTGACCTGGTTGCGCTGGACTTCATCGTCTTCACCCACCGACTGCTCGAAATGACATGACCGTCAGTGATCCTGCCATCCCGGGCGGGCGGCGGGCCGGGGAGTGTCTCAGACGTGTGCTCCGGGCTCGTATGCCGTTGGCTCCCAATAGGTTTGCAAGCCTTCCCGCTGCGGGAGCCGTTCGGCCAGGCGCTCGGCGGCGCGCAGCACCTCGGGCCGGTCGATGAGCAGCCGGCCCACGCGTTCGAGTTCGGGGCCGGTGATCACCCGGAGTGCGCCGCGGGTGAGGTTCGGGAATGCCCGGGCCACGCGGTAGCCCACCCATGATTCCGGGCGCAGCGGCAGTACCGCCTGATTGCGCGCGGCCGCCGCGACGATCTTGCGGCCCGCCTTGTCCGGGTCCATGCCCAGGTAGGTCATGGCCTTGATCATGGCCTTCTTCCCGATCTCGACCTGATCGCCGGTGAGGGTGGCGACCGCCGCGGTGGCGGGCAGATTCGTGGCGATCAGGCCGGGGCAGACCACGGTGACGCCGATGTGCTGGGCGGCCAGCTCCGCGCGCAGGGTCTCGCTGAAGTGCTTCACCGCGGCCTTGCCGATGCTGTACGGGCCGGTGAGACGGGCGGGTGCGAAGGCCGCCATCGAGGCGATGTTCACCAGTTGCCCGCCGGTGCCGCGCTCGGCCATCTGCGCGCCGAATATCCGGCAGCCGTGGATCATCGCCATCATATTGATGTCGATGATGCGCCGCAGATCCTCGAGCGGGACGTCGAGAAATGGCCCGCCGACGATGATCCCGGCATTGTTGACCACCACGTCCGGCACCCCGTGCTCGGCGCGCACTGTTTCGGCGAACGCTTCGAGGGCGGGAGTGTCGGCGACGTCGAGCGCGTACGCGTGTGCCGAACCACCCTGTGCGCGAATCACTTCCACCGTGTCGAGCGCGGTGGCGAGATTGATGTCGGCCACGATGACCGAGGCATCGCGCTGGGCCAGCGCCTTGGCGATGCCGCGCCCGATGCCGCTGCCGGCGCCGGTGACCACGGCGACCCGGGGGTGGAAGTTCGTCATCGCACGGCCTCCGTGTCGGCGGGGAACTCCGCGGGCAGCAGCCGCGCGAGGGTATCGTCGACGCGGTCCAGCACGGCGTCGGGGACGTAGCGCGTCACCAATTCCACCAGCTGCCGGGTGTCCATGAAGCGCGCGGCCAGGCGAGCGCCCGCGGGGGAGATGCGGGCCGCGGTGCAGACGAGGCGGGCCTCGATCGGGGTGGCGGCGATGGCGGGATTGCGCCCGGCGATGCGAACGATGTTGCGGCCGATCGTCTTCGGGTCGCGGGCGACCAGCTTGGCGACCAGCACCGAGATGTCGCGCCCGCGCGCGGCCATCCGCGGATCCAGGCCCACAACCTGGGCCGAGGGGTAGAAGCCGGTGTTGATGAAGGCCGGAAGCACCGCTGTCACACCGACTCCGGTGCCCGCGAACTCCAAGCGCAGGCATTCGGTGAGCATCTGCGCCGCGGCCTTGCTGGTGCAGTACGGCGTGCTGAGCGGAATGGGCACCACCGCGGCCGGTGAGGTGACGTTGAGAATGCGCCCGCCCGCGCCGTCGTCGACCATCTGCCGTCCGAACAGCCGGCTGCCGTAGACCGGGCCCCAGAAGTTGACCGCCATGATGCGGTCCCAATCCTGGGCCGAGTGGCCGAGAAACGGTCCCGCCGTGGTGTATCCGGCGTTGTTGACCAGGACCGCCGGGGTGCCGTGGGCGGTGTAGACGTCGGCGGCGAACTCGGTCATCGCCTCGGGGTCCGAGACGTCCACCGCGTACGGGAAGCCCTGCCCGCCCAGTTCGGCGACGGTGTCGGCGGTGCGCTGGGCGCCGTCCTTGTTGATATCGCTGATCACCACCCGCGCGCCCTGTGCGGCAAAGCATTCCGCGGTCGCGCGGCCGATGCCGCTCCCCGCGCCGGTCACCACCACCAGCTTGTTCCGGAACTTGGACATGCACTCTCCTCGGCCTCGTCGCCACCGCTGAGCCGCGACACGGCGGGCTCACCGTCCCGACAGTCTACGTCAACTGTCCCAGACAGTGAAGGGGCGGCGTGCGGGGCCGCGGGAACGAGTCAGCCGCCGACCGGAGTCGGCGGCTGAGGCGATGCGGAAGGCGCTGTGCGGCAGCGCCTTCGCGGGTGGTGCGATCGAGTGTCAGACGGCCGCGCCCTCGGGGACGTGATTCGCGAGTGCGACCGTTTCGGCGAGCAGGTCGGCGGTGCCGAGCAATTGCTGTTCGGTGTGCTCGGAGGTGATGAAGAAGCGGAGCCGCTCCTTGCCGAGGGGGACGGCGGGGGCCGAGATGGCGCCCGCGTAGACCCCGCGCTGCAGCAGCATGGCCGAGACGAATCCGGCGCGGATCTCGCCGGGGACGATGACCGGCACGATCGGGGTGCCCTGGGAATCACCGAGATTCAGTTCCCGCTCGCGCAGGGCGGAGTGGAAGAACTCGGCATTGCGCCACAGCCTGCTGATCCGCTTGGGCTCGGCGTCCATGACCTCGAGCCCGGCCAGGGCCGCGGCGATGGTGGAGGGCGCCGGGCCGCCGGTGAGCATGGCCACGCCGGGGGCGCTGGCCTTCATGGCGGCGATGAGGTCGGCATCCCCGGCGATGAATCCGCCGCAACTCCCCAGCGCCTTGGACAGCGTGCCCATCCAGATGTCGACCTCGGACCCGAGCATGCCGTAGTGCTCGCGAATGCCGTGCCCGCGTGCGCCGAAGACGCCGAACGAGTGCGCTTCGTCGACCATCACGGCGCAGTCGAATTCCCGTGCGACGGCGGCGAGTTCGGCGACTCGGCCGACCGTGCCGTCCATGCTGTAGTGCCCCTCGAGCACCACCAGCGCGCGATCGAAGCCCGAGCGCGACATGCGCAGCACCGCGCGCAGCGACTCGGGGTCGTTGTGCCGGAAATTGATGCGGCGGCAGCCCGCCCACTGGGTGCCCGACACCACGCTGCCGTGAATGAGCGTGTCGCAGAAGGCCACATCGCCCTCGCCGAGCAGGAAGCCGATCACCCCGGCGTTGGTGAGGTAGCCGCTGGTGGTCACCATGGCGTCGCCGACGTCGTAGGTGTCGGCGAGCCTGCGCTCCAGCTCGCCGTAGAGCGGGATCTCACCCGAGACGATGCGACTCGCCGAGGCCGAGGCGCCGTACTCGTCGAGCGCGTTCTTGGCGGCCTGCACCACCCGCGGGTGACTGGACAGGCCCAGGTAGTTGTAGGCGCTGAAGTTGATCAGGTCCCCGGTTGTCCCCTCGGCCCGGATGACGGTGTCGTTGGGGCTGGTTCGCGGCAGGAACACCGGGCTCGTCATGCCGGACTGCTCGCTCATCGACGCGATGAGCGCCCGCTTCCGCACGGCCGCGGCGACCTCGGGATGGTCGGTGAACTGCCGCCCGGGTCCGCGCGGGGCCCGCGCGGCCGCACCGGACGCGCCGGGCCGGGCCGCCGCTCCCGTGCGCACCGCCGGGCCGTTCGCGG